>CAYLHN010000001.1:0-63647 GCA_964383455.1 uncultured Muribaculaceae bacterium
AGTGCCTTAGAACATTTTGTAATGGATTGCTTCGTTTTACTCGCAATGACGGTCTGTTCACCGTTCACCGTTCACAGGTCACACAAGCAGCTTTTACCCTCGCTGAGACATTAATTGTTATTGGCATAATCGGTGTTGTTGCAGCGTTGACTTTACCAAACCTTAACCATGCAACAGGCGACAAAGAAAAAGTAACAAGAGTTATAAAGATATATTCATCTCTAACGGATGCAATTGATAGAGCTCAAGCTGTTTATGGAGATTATGATACTTGGTTTACAGATATTAATTTTCAAGGAGAATCTGATTCAAGTAAGGCTAATGAACGTTTTGCAAAACGTATTATTGAATTCATGAAAGTGTCGAAAGATTGTGGCTTTGGTGAAGGTTGTTTTTCTTCTGCACCGTTATTGCTTTTTGATGGTAGTGAATTCGAGGCAAATTATTTAGAGACTTTACGAGTAGCACATACGTATATGTTATCATTACAAGATGGTATGTCATTAGGTTTTTCGGGTTATAAAATACGAGTTGATATAGATGGTCCAAATAAAGGGAAAAATCAACAAGGTAACGATATTTTTGATTTTTCGATTTTTTATATTGAAAATGAATGGTTGAAGGATGATGGTTTAAACGTAAACCAACTATATCCGTCATATTGTCCTAATTGTTGGACAGGAAATTTGGATGGTGACATTCAATATGAAACCGCTTGGGTAATAAAAAACGGAAATCTTGATTACTTAAAATGTCCTGATGAACTAAATTGGGAAACGCAAACAAGCTGTAAATAAAATAAGTTATAAACATTCGGGCGGGTTGTGAAACAACCCGCCTCGATGTTTTCCGTTATTATGAAATTTTTGCCATTTAGTATTTTATATTTTATAATTTATTTAATAATATTCCAAAAATATCGGAGTGTTTAAATGGATAAAAAAGATAAAAAACATCAAGTAAAATTATTTGAAAATTTTAAAGTTAGAACTATTTGGGATGAAGAAAAAGAAGACTGGTGGTTTTCTGTTGTTGATATTATTTCAATATTGACAGAAAGTGAAAATCCGAGGAATTATTGGAAAGTTCTTAAGAATCGCTTAAATAAAGAAGGTAGTCAGTTGGTTACAATTTGTAACCAACTGAAAATGCAATCTTCAGATGGTAAATATTACAAAACCGATGTGCTTGATACAGAAGGGGTTTTAAGGCTTGTTCAGTCAGTTCCGAGTCCAAAAGCAGAACCTTTTAAATTGTGGCTTGCGAAAGTCGGACGAGAACGTATAGAAGAAATTCAAGATCCTGAAAAAGCAATAGACCGTGCTATGCAATACTACCTTAATAAGGGCTATTCTGTTGAATGGATAAACCAACGATTAAAATCTATTGAAGTACGAAAAGAATTGACTGACGAGTGGAAAAGAACAGGTGTCAAAAACGAAAAATATGCTATATTAACGGATATTTTGACAGAAGCTTGGTCAGGCATGAAAACAAGAGAATACAAAAATTTCAAAGGGCTTAAAAAAGAAAGTTTAAGAGATAATATGTCCAATATGGAACTTGTATTAAATATGCTTGCAGAAGTTTCTACAACAGAAATTTCAAAACAAAAAAATCCAAAAACGATGAAGGAAAATAAAGAAATAGCAAAAGAAGGCGGAACAATAGCAGGAAATGCCAGAAAACAAATTGAAAGTAAAAGCGGTAAGAAAGTTGTAACTTCCGAAAATAATCTTCCATTACAAAGAAAAATCAGACAAATAAAAAATGAAAAATAATTGTTTTAATTTAAAAACATTCGGGCGGGTTGTGAAACAACCCGCCCGAATGTTTTATTGTTTAATTTGTTAATGAACATAAGTATTAACTTTTTCAATAATTTCTTTTAAGACTCTGTCTGCATCCTTGTGCGGAACTTGACAGGTACCTGCATTTCTGTGTCCGCCGCCGCCGTATTCAGCCATTAATTCAGCAATATTCAATTGAGATGTTCTGTTTATTACTGATTTTCCAACGGCAAATACAGTATTCTTTTCGTCTTTGCCCATAATTTTATGAATTGATAAGTTACATTCAGGGTAAAGGGCATAAATCATAAATCTGTTACCGACATGAATTGATTTTTCATCTTTGTAATTTACAAGAACAACATCTCCATGAACATTCGAGCATTTTTTCAATTGTTCTATAAATTGTTCCTGCTCAACTTTGTAAAAATCAACTCTCGCTTTTATATCAGGAGCGTCAAGTATTTCTTCAATATCTGATGTTGATTGAATTATGTCTATTACATATTTCATAAATTCAAAATTGTTAAGTCTGAATTTCCCATCATATCTTCCAAGTCCTGTTCTTGGGTCAAGAAGATAATTTAGCATTAACCATCCTTTTGGATTTTTTATTTCTTCTGTTGTCACGTTGCCTGAATCTGCTCTGTCAACACAATCAAGCATTTCGCCCCATTCTTTAGGAAATTTATCAGCTCCGCCAAAATATTCATATATAACTCTTGTTGCTGATTTTGCAACAGGATTGATAATATGATTTGAACGTCTGTTGTATGCTCTTACATCTTCAGAAAAATGGTGGTCAAAAACGAAGTGAGCATTTTCGTGGTATGGTAAATTTGTAATGATATCATTATCAGTTACTTTAACTTTGCCGTCTTGAATATCTTTCGGGTGATGAAATTCAATTTCATCAATCAATCCGAATTTTTTCAACAAAGTTGCAGACATAATTCCGTCTAAGTCTGCGCGGGTGAGCAATTTGTATTTGTTCATCTTAAATCCTTTTCTTTTTTACTTACAGTTATTTTACTATTTTGGCTATTGATTCTGTAATATCTGCTCCGCCGTATAACACAACGCCTTTTGCTAAAACTAAATCATAACCTGCTTTTTTTGATTCTTCTTGAATTGTTTTTGTTATTGATTTATCAATTTCTGATAATTTTTTCTCGTAATTTTTTTCGTTTGTATTTTTTATATATGTTATATCATTTTCATATTTTTTGGCAAGTTGTTGTTTTTTTGTAATATCAGTTTGTTTTGCAATTTCTGCCTGAGCATTTTTGATTGTGTTTTTTAGTTCGTCTGCCTTTTTTGTTTGTTCAGCTTGTAAAGCTATAACTTGTTTTGAATTAGAAACAACTTTTTGAACATCTACTACTGCAATTTTGTAGTTTTTCGGAACTTCCGACATTGCAAAATTATTCGAAAAAATACCTAACAAAAAGGCGATAGACGCAACACTTACAAAACTTTTATTCATTTGATTCTCCTATTAATAATATGACTATGTAACAAATAATATGAGATTATACTGAAAAAGTCTATTATTAATATGGGTTAAATTTTGTTTTAAAAAAATCAATAACCTGTCTAATATAAAATTATAAGTGTTTTTCTATGTTGTTAATAATTGTTGATTTTGGCATTAAACCAACCATTCTTTCAACAGCTTGACCGTTTTTGAAAACAAGTAAAGTAGGTAATCCGCTGATAGAATTATCTTTCATAATTTCTTTGTTTTCGTCGGCATTAACTTTTACGACTTTAACTTTACCATCATAATTTTCTGCAATTTCATCCAATACCGGAGATAATTTTCTGCAAGGGCCGCACCAAGTTGCCCAAAAATCTACTAATACCGGTGCTGATGATTGTAAAACTTCTTGTTCAAATGTTGAATCTGTAACTTCTAGCGCGTTTGACATGTCATTTCTCCTTTTTACGATTTTATTCTAGCATATAAATTTTTTTTATGCTATTATCTTAATGTATAAAGTAAAAAAAAGTACCGATTTAGGATTATAATGGCTAGGAAAAAAGTAATAGAAATAGTTTTAGATACTGAAACTACGGGTTTGGATTATACAAAAGAGAGAATGGTTGAGTTTGCAGGTGTCAGACTTGAAAACGGAAAAATAACGGACGAATTTCAAACTTTAATAAATCCTCAACAGCATATCAGAAAATCTTCAATTGCTATACACGGAATTACTCAAGAAATGGTTGAAGATGCGCCGACAGAAGCGGAAGCAATGCCAAAAATATTAGAATTTATTGGTGAGTACCCAATTGTCGCTCATAATGCTATTTTTGATTATTCATATCTTAATGAAGCCAGTCTTAGAACCACAGGAAATCCTATAAAAAATGAACGCATCGATACTCAATATATGTTTAAAGAAGTTTATCCTGAAATGGATTCGCACGGGCTTGATGCTTTAACTAAAAAATTTGATATAGAACTCGTTAATCATCACCGAGCCATGGCCGATGCTATGAGTTTGGCTCTTGCTTACCCGAAATTGAAAAAATTATATTTGCAAAAATACGACTGGGAAAATAAACAGCTTGAAAATGTTGAATATTTATTTGAAAGATTTTTGAGAATTCAACAGTCTATTAATGTTATGCAAGCTGAATTACAAGATTTGAAGTCTGTGTTTAAGCTGTATTTTGAACTTGGCGGGAAATCTATCACGGCTCAAAGCGGAGATATTTTAACTTATCAATCAAAACAATCTTTTCAGTATGATTTTGAAGATATAAAAGATGTTTTGGAAGAGGTCGGAGCTTTGAATAAAGCTGTCAAACTTAACTGCGGATTTGTTGACAGACTTTGTAACGGTTTTAACTTAGAAGAATGTCAGCGCGAGACAATTAGAAATGCCCGAAAAGAAATTACAGAAAACAGAAATGTACAAATTATAAAAGCAGGAAAATAAGAATGGCGAATTTTATTGTAGATTTTTTTAAAGAACCACCGATAAAAGAAGAAATTCAAGACAAAGAAAAAGTCGATAAACTTTATAAACATTGGACTTGGAGAATTTTTATTTCTTGTTATTTGGCATATATTATTGCGCACTTGTGCAGAAAAAATATTGCTGTTGCTTTGCCGTTTATAGGTCAGGATTTGGGATATACAAATACTCAATTGGGTATATTAGGTTCTTCTCTATATATGACATATGGTATAGGTAAATTCTGTAACGGAATTTTGGCTGACAGAAGTAACGTAAGAACTTTTTTACCTACTGCGATGATAATTTCTGCTATTGCAAACTTATGCTTTGTATTTAGCGCTAAATTTATAACTCCGGGACATGTTTCATTTTTCGGTTTGCCGTCCGCAACAATTCTTTTGTGGGTGTTAACGTTCTTTTGGGGTGCTAACGGCTGGTTCCAGTCAATGATTTTTCCTCCGATTGCAAAAGCTCTTTCATACTGGCTTTCAAAATCAGAACGTGCAACAAAATGGTCTATTTGGTCAACTTCTCACCAATTAGGCGTATTTGCAACAGTTATGTTATCAGGTATTTTAATCGGTAAATTAGGTTGGAAAATGGCTTTTGGTATCGAGGCTGTTATTGTTACCATAACAGGTTTGATTTTATTCTGGTCTTTGAGGGATAAGCCTCAATCTATGGGTTTACCTGATATTGATGTTTACAGAAATGAACCTATTGAAGAAAAGAAAGAAGCTGAAATTCAAAAAATGTCTTATTTTGAAATGTTCAGAAAATTTATCGTATGTAATAAGATATTGTGGTTATTGTCTATTGCATACGCTTTTGTATATGTTATTCGTTTTGGTACGGAAGATTGGTTTGTAAAATATTTAATGGAATATAAGGGTGATACACTTGCGATTGCAACTGCAAAATTAAGCTCATTAGCTGTTGTAGGCTCAGTTGGTGCAATTGCTGCAGGATGGTTCTCTGACCGTTCAAAATCAGGAAGCAGAATTCCTATAAATATTTATTTCTTTATGGGATTGGGAATTTGTATATTTTTATTCCATATTAATAAAATAGACTTTTTCGATTATATTTTGGCAGCACTTATAGGTGCATTTACAGCCGGCCCTCAATTATTACTGGGTGGGGTTTGTGCATTGGAAGCTACTTCAAAACAAGTTGCATCTGCGGCTTTGGGTTTTGCAGGCATGTTTGGTTATGTAGGTGCGGTGCTTTCCGCTTCAGGTACAGGCTTTATGATTGATACTTTCCAGGCAAAATTTAATAACGGCTGGTTAGGTGCAATTATATTTTGGATTTCATCTGCTGTTATCGGCATTATTATGTGTTTAATTATATTGGCATACAGTGCACATCAAGCAAAAAACGTACAGGTTGAAACTGCTGAAGTTAAAACAAATGAACAGGAAACAGTTAAACAATAGGAGATATCCATGAAAAAGCTTTTTGTAATATCAGGCTCATCAGGTGTGGGCAAGGGTACGGTTATAAAAAGGTTTTTGGAAAATAATCCTAATTTTAAATTGTCTGTATCTTGTACAACCCGTCAAAAACGTCCCGGAGAAGAACACGGTGTGAATTATTATTATCTTACACGTGAAGATTTTATGAAATCTGTCGAAAAAGGTGAATTTTTAGAATGGGCAGAGTTTTCAGGAAATTGTTACGGAACGAATAAAAAATTTGTTCAACAATGCTTGGATAATAATGAAGATTTGCTTTTGGAAATTGATACACAAGGCGCATTGCAAGTTAAAGAAAAAATGAATAATGCGGTTTTGATATTTATTTTACCTCCATCGTTAGAGGAACTTGAAAATCGTTTACGAGGTAGAGGCACAGAAACCGAAGAAGCTATTCAAAAACGTTTAAATACTGTGAAATCTGAAATGGAAAATGCTAAGCATTTTCATTATCAAGTTATAAATGATGAAGTTGACAGGGCCGTTAAGGAAATTGAGAATATAATTCAAAATGAACAAGTATAATTTGATTAATATAATTGAAAATTTTGCCCCGCTTGAACTTCAGGAAAAATGGGATTGTTCCGGCTGGGTTGTCGAAACTCAAAAAAATGAAGTGTCAAAAATCCTGATTGCCTTAACTGTTACTAATGATGTTTTCCGTCAGGCTGTTTTGAATGATTGTGATATGATTATTTCTCATCATCCGTTATTTTATGTTCCTATTGATTATTCCGGAGTTGATATTTATTGTGCACATACAAATATGGATAAAACTGCAGGCGGGACAACAGATACGTTTATAAAACAATTGGGTTTAAAAGCTTATCCAGCAGGTGAATTTTTGAGAATTTGTGAAGATAATATTTCTGTTAAAGATTTATCATTAAAGATAAAAAAACTTTCAAAAAATGCGAGAGTTATAAATAATAAAAACACAAAAGATGTTTCGAAAATTGCTTTTTGCGCAGGTTCAGGCATGGATTTGTATGATGAAGCAATAGAATTAGGTTGTGATTGTTTTGTTACAGGTGATTTAAAATATCATTCGGCAATTGATTCGAATATTGTACTTTTTGATGTCGGTCATTTTGAATCAGAGGTATTGATAAAAAATGTTTTTCAGGATTTAATAAAAGATAAAATAAATTGTATTCTTGCAAATGAAAAATCCCCTTTTCTGCAAATTAGTGAATTATAATTATGGAAAAAAGTTATAAATCATACATAAAAGAATTGATACATTTGGCAATGCCGATAATAATGGGACATATCGGTTTTACTTTTATTATGGCAGGTGATGTTTTTGTTGCCGGTAAATATTCAACTGATGCACTTGCTGCTGTGAGTATATCAAGTGCAGTTACAAGTTTGGTTTTCATGTTTGGAATAGGTTTGATTGTTAGTGTATCACCTGTTTTGTCAAACAGATTGGGGGCTAAAAAGTCTATAAAGAAATATTTTTATCCGACTATAAGATTTTCGCAAATTGTTGCTTTTTTTTCAATGATTTTGATAATGGGTTGTATACCTTTAATTGAACATATGGGCTTTGAGGAAAAATTATTTCCTTATATAAGACTATATACTTTTGTATTTGCTTTCTCGGCTTTTGGCGGGTACTTACATGCCGCATTGAAAGAGTATTTGCAAGCATACGAAATTGTGTTGTTTCCAAATTTTATTGCTATTGTCGGAATTTTTTTAAATTTAGCGATTAACTGGATTTTTGTATTTGGTTTTGGGCCGATTCCATCAATGGGAGTTTTAGGTTTAGCGCTTGCAAGTGTGTTTATAAGGACTGCAATGGGCTTAGCATTATTAGTTTTTTGTTTGGTAAATTTCAATTTAAAAAATATAAGAGTACCAAGAAAATATTTCGGAGTTTTGATAAATGTCGGATTGCCTTTGTCTGTGGCGGTGTGTCTTGAATTTTTAGCGTTTAATTCTATGGCGATATTGATGGGACGTGTAAGCGGAATTTATGCTGCAGCTCAAAGTATTTTAAATGTTATAACTTCAACATCGTTTATGATTCCTTTATCAATATCAAATGCTATTTCTGTTAAAGTCGGTTATGCAAACGGTGCAAAAAATATTACGGATATAAAAAAATACGGTGTTGCGGGAGTTGGTGTTTCGGTTGGATTTATGGCGTGCTGCGGTATTTTATTTGCATTATTTCCACGATTTTTTGCCGAAATTTTTACAGACGATTTAGATTTGATAAATATTATTGCGCCTATAATGTTTTTAGTTGCGGGATTTCAGTGTTTTGACGGATTGCAGTGTTCATTGAGCGGAATTTTAAAAGGGCTTAAAAAAACGCAAATGGTTTCTGTTGCGAATTTTGTAGGTTATATTTTAATAGGGATTTCGCTCGGTTCATTTTTAGCTTTTAAAATGAAATTAAACTTATTCGGTTTTTGGATAGGAATAGGTTTTTCTTCGGCTTGTGTAGGTGTTGTTCTTCTAATTGCTCTTTTAAAAATATATAAAAATTTAAAGCGGACATATGTTCAAAGTAATTTTTGAATTACTTCATAGATTTCGCCAATTCTTTCATCAATATCTTCCATTTTTACAACAAGCATGTTAAGTGAACGACTAATGTCTTTTAATTCTATTTCATCATATTCATTGTTTGTTGCTTCTCTGATTAATCTGGTTGTGCTAACCATTTCTTTATAGTCCATGATTAATTCACAAATTTTTGTATCAAAAGCTCTTTTGTCGTACATAATAAATTCCTTAATTTTTATTACACCGTATGGTTCTTATACGACCTATTATAGTTCTTATGCAACCCATTGTCAACAAGTTTTTTAAAATAGTATAAAATGTTGTTATGATTAGTAATAAGCTATCTGAAATACTTGGAAGAAAAAGAATTAAAAAATCTGAATTATCCCAATTAGCTGGAATAAGCTATAGCTCAGTGAAAAAAATATATTCAAATAAAACCAAAGGTATTGAATTTGAAACCTTAAACAAATTATGCAATTTTTTGGAATGTACTCCAAATGATATTTTTGAATTTACGCCTGACTGAGTTAGAATTAAATAATAGTACATTGAAATGATATAAACAGAACAGGTGGACACCATTCCAAATTAATCGAAATTGACTATATTTCGGGAAAGGAGGAGGCCTATGGCTAACATGATACTGGCATTATGTTTTTTTATAATATCATTATTATTAAAACAACAAAAACTAGCGTTCATGATTGCCGTCGTAACGCTAGTTTTATTTAAAAAATAGAAACTGTGGTGTTAAAATATAATCATTGATTATTGCCACCTGTTCTACTTATATTATTACATATTTTTTTAAAATTTCAACCCATGAAATTAAGCAAATATTATTACCTAAATTTATGACATGTTTGAGCCATAATACAATCCTGTAAAAAATGTTATTACAAGCAAACCGGCTATAATACAATAGTATGCAAAAAAGTTCATTGTAAATCTTGCAACGAATTTCAAGAAATATTTAATACAAAAATATCCGACAACGGCAGACGTAATTGTGCCTAGTGTTATTCCTAACCAATTATAACTTGCAAATTCTGACGGCTTAATTTCTAATATCGGGTAAAATATTGAAGCTCCAATAATAATCGGAACAATCAGTAAAAATGAAAATCTTGTGCTTTTTACTCTATTCATACCCAAAAATAAGCCTGCAGCGATTGTCCATCCTGAACGCGATAACCCCGGGAATCCTGCCAAGCCTTGTGCTAAACCAATTATAATAGCTTTTTTTAAATCTAAATTTTGAGTATTTTTTTCTAAGTGTTTTGATTTAAATTCACTAAAAAATAGTACAAAACCTGTTAAAATCAATAGCATAGCAACAATTATAGGATTTCCGAGTAAATTTTCAGAAATATCATTAAGCGGATATGCAATTGCAACTGTGAATATCGTGCCGACAAGAATATATACGCCAAACATTGCATTCTCATCAGAAAAATCTCTTTTATAAAGCGCTTTTAAAAAGGATTTTGTAATAGTCCATAATTCCTTCCAAAAATAAATCATAACGGCAATTAAAGTACCAACATGAAGCATAATACTAAGAAATATATGCTGACTTGTTACATCAAGAGAGGAACCTGTTAAAACAGCATATATATTTGCAGTAAAAACAATATGTGCCGAACTTGAAATCGGCAAAAATTCACTTAAACCCTGTATAATACCTAATATTATCGCTTCAATTGTACTCATTATTCAGCCTCATAATATGTTGCGCATGATTCTTTTGTTTCCCAAACAGAAACTTTATATAATTCTACATATTTTTCTTTCATTTTATAATAAATATAATTTGCTATAAATTCGCTGCTTGGACTTTCGTCTTTAAATCCGGGAACTTCATTAATATCTTTGAGGTCAAGTTCTGATAAAATTTCTCTTAAGTCTTTTTTCAAAGCTTTAAAATCGACCAAAATATTACTTCTGTCTAAAATATCTCCTTTGACTGTAACTTCTACAGTCCAGTTGTGGCCGTGTTGTTGTTCACATTTCCCGCCTTCATATTCTAAAAGGTGGTGTGCTGCTGAAAATTCTACTTGTGCGCTTACTTCGTACATTGTTATCTCCTATTATTTTCCTTCTGATACTGTATATTCTTTTTTTATTCCTTGAGCATCAAGAATAAAATCAGTTAATTCTCTTACTGCTCCTTTTCCGCCGTCTTTTGTTGAAACAAAATTACAAATACTTTTTACCTCATCAACAGCGTCGTTTGGACAACATTTCAAGCCTACTTTTTCGAGTATGCAAATGTCAGGTAAATCATCGCCCATATATGATACTTGTTCATATGTCAGGTTATATTTTTTCATGATTTCTTCTAAAGCAGGCAGTTTATATTTTTGACCTTGGTAGAGTTCTGTTATGTGTAAATTTTCTGCTCTGTGTCTAACCGTTCCGTTATTTCTTGCAGTTATAATTGCCGTAATAAATCCTGCATTCTGAACTCTTACAAGTCCATGCCCGTCTTTTACATTAAAGGATTTATACTCAACTCCGTTTTCGTCATAAGTAACTTCGCCCGTTGTCATTACGCCATCAACGTCAAATGCCAGCAGTTTAATTTTTGCCGCTTTTTCTTTAATAATATCATTCATTATGCAATACCTGCTTTCAGTAAATCGTGAACATGGACAATTCCTATCGGTTTCCCGTTCTCATCAGTTACAGGAAGTGCAGTTATAGAATACTTTTCCATTAAGTGTAATGCACTTGCCGCATAAGAATCCGATTTAACCGTTTTTGGAGATTTTGTCATCGCTTCCGTAACTTTTAAATTTGTTACATCTTTATATTTTATAAGATTTCTTCTTATGTCACCATCTGTTAAAATGCCCGTTAATAAACCTTTTTCATCAACAACAATTGCCAATCCGAGTTTATGCTCGGATATTGTTTGAATAACATCCGTAAACATTTCATTTTCTTTAGCAACGGGAAGATTTTCTGTGCGCATTAAATCTGAAACGTGTTGTGTAAATCCTTTTCCTAAAGCACCAGACGGATGGAAGATAAGAAAATCTTCTTGAGTAAATCCTCTTTTTTCAAGCAGGCACATTGCAAGCGCATCTCCTACAGCAAGTGTTACTGTTGTTGATGCGGTCGGAGCTTTACCTAAAGGACAAGCTTCTTTTTCTACTGATACATCTATAAAAATATCACTTGCTTTGCCCAGCGTAGAATTTTGATTACCTGTTAATGCAATAATTGTTAAACCAAATCTTTTCAATAGTGGTAATAAATTTAAAAGTTCTTGAGATTCACCGCTGTTTGAAATTGCAATTATAACATCTTCTTTTGTTATTATGCCTGAATCTCCATGAGTACTTTCAGCAGGATGAAGAAAATATGAAGGAGTTCCGGTAGATGAAAATGTTGCTGCAATTTTTTTACCTATATGCCCTGATTTACCCATGCCTGTGACTATCACTCGGCCTTTGCAATTATAAATAGTATCAATTGCTTTTGTAAATTCTTTTTCATTTAAATTATTTTTAATTCTTAAAATAGCTTGAGCTTCAATGTTTAAAACATTTTTAGCCGTATCTATAAGATTAAGAGTTTTCATTTCTTTCTCCGTTTTTCTATATTATACAATAATCTCATACAAAAGTATTAAATTAATACAAAACTTCAAACTTTTGTAATTTTTTGAACGAAAAAAATATTACAAGAGAGATTTTATATGTTGCAAACAAAAATTAAAGAAGATTTTACAGAAAAAAATCCTGAAAAAATTTTGGAACAAATTAAAAAATCTATTCGCAAAAATAAATCTGCAAATATGACTATTGATATTTCAATGTTAAATCCGATTGAAGCATCAAAAATTGCAACTCTTGCATCAACTTATCACTTTTTAAAATTCGATAATTCAAAAATAAATTGGATAGTTTGTTCCAAAGAGGTTGAAAAACTTACAAAACCTTTTAATCTTGGCAACTGTCAATTTGTTTACAATATTTAGTTTTTTATAAATATTTTTTTTGGTACAATATCATAAAATGATTAGGGGATTTTTATGGTACTTGAAAGGTTACAATATTTAAGAGATGCGATAAATAAAGCAAATTATCAATATTATGTAGAAGACAATCCTACATTATCTGATTTTGAGTATGATGAATTATTTAGAGAATTAAAAAAAATAGAGGCAGAAAATCCTCTTTTTGTAACTCCTGACAGTCCTACCCAAAGAGTCGGTTCAAGTAAAATACAATCTTCTTTTAAAGAGGTTCAACATAAATACAGACTTTACAGTCTTGATAATTCAAACAATTATGATGAACTTGTAAAATGGTATGAAAGAGTTAAAAAAGAAGTCGGAAATGTGGAACTTGTCTGTGAACTCAAAATTGACGGATTGGCAATTGCTTTAACGTATAATCAAGGATTTTTTACCCAAGGTGTAACGAGAGGTAACGGCATTTTTGGAGAAGATATTACAGAAAACCTAAAAACTGTAAAAGCAATTCCTTTAAAAATTTCAAAACCTTATAATTTGGAGGTCAGAGGCGAAATTTACATGCCAAAAACTTCTTTTGAAAAGTTAAATGAAGAAAATTTACAAAAAGGCGATAAAATTTTTGCAAACCCAAGAAACGCTGCCAGCGGTTCTATAAGGCAATTAGATACAACAATAACAGCAAAAAGAGATTTGTCTATTTTTGTTTATACGCCTATACTTGAAGAAGTTGAAAATGCTCCAAAAACTCATTACGAAAGTCTTCAGCTTTTAAAAGAACTTGGTTTTAAAATTAATGAAAATATAAGAAAAGTTTCAGATATTCAAGGTGCTATTGATTATTGCAAAGAATGGGAAACAAAACGTTTTGACCTCGATTATGCTACCGACGGAGTTGTTATTAAAGTCAACAACTTCGGATATCAAAATGAATTAGGTTTTACCGCTCGTGCTCCAAAATGGGCAACAGCTTTTAAATTCCCGCCGGAAGAAGTTAATACCAAATTACTGGACATAGAAACATCAAATGTCGGAAAAACAGGTGCAATAACTCCCGTTGCGGTTTTAGAGCCTGTTTTATTAGCAGGTAGTACTGTTTCAAGAGCAAGTTTACACAATTTTGACGAAATCAAAAGGCTTGATGTCAGAATTGGCGACACTGTATTAATTAAAAAAGCCGCAGAAATTATTCCAAAAGTTATAAAGCATGTTGACAGCGATGAACATGATAGTCTGCCTGTTTACGAAGCTCCAACAGTTTGTCCTTCTTGCGGAACAAAGCTTGTAGTCCCTGAAGGCGAGGTAAATTTATATTGTCCTAATACATTCGGATGTCCAAGTCAGGCAAAATCACGATTAGAATACTGGGTTTCAAAAGAAGCTATGGATATTGATTTTATCGGTCCGAATATTATTAATCAGTTATACGAAAAAAATATGGTGAAAACTCCGGCAGATTTCTACTCACTTACTCAGCAAGATTTTATGCAGCTTGATTTAGTTAAGGAAAAATCTGCGTTTAACATGTATACCTCTATTCAAAACAGCAAAGAAAGACCGCTTGCAAAATTTTTAACAGCACTTTCAATAAGACATGTCGGCAAAGAAACTGCCGATTTGCTTGCAAATCATTTCCAATCACTTGAAGCCATTCAAAATGCAAAGGTTATAGAAATAGCAAAAATTGGCGGTATAGGTTACAAAATTGCCAAAAGTATTAAAAGCTTTTTTACCCAGCCATATAATTTAGAATTATTAAAAAATCTCAACCATTTGGGGGTACTACCAACATATAAAGTGGTAGTACAATCTACTGTGTTGAATTCAAAAACGTTTGTTTTGACAGGTACACTTTCAACAATGGGAAGAACTGAGGCAAGTGAACGCATAAAAGAACTCGGCGGAAAAACTTCTTCATCAGTAACTAAAAAAACGGACTATGTTGTTGTTGGTGAAAATCCCGGCTCAAAACTTACAAAAGCTCAGGAATTGGGTGTAACAATTCTGACAGAAGATGAATTCACAGAGATGTTAAATAAGAAAGAGTAGCCCTTCGGACTTGTGCCGAAAGGGACAAGGAGAGAAGGAAACAAATTTATGAACAAAAATTTCAGAATAATCGACGTAAACGGTTTTAGAGGTTTAGCATTATTCGTATTTATTGTAGGATGTCTGGCATGCGGTTTTATCGCTTTTCCCGGATATGTATCAATGATGTTATGGAATGCATTTGCACCGTCAGTATCTTTACCTGAAATTAATTTGTTGCAAGGTATTTTATTATGGGCAATTATAGCCTTTATGATTTATATGTTTAGCAACCACAAAGTTGTTATTGTTATGCAATCACGCAAAAAATTGTCTAAAGATTAATTGATAAAATCCTTCTTTTGATTTACACTTGTAGAAAAGGAAGGATTTTTATTATGAAAAAAAGTTTTATTATTATTGCCGCATTCTTAATGATTATTTTAACGGCAGGTTTTGTATGCGCACTTGATAATGGTGTTATAGATATCAGTCTTTCAGGTACAAAAGAAATTTCACCTGATGCTTTTCAATTAACTTTTGGGGTTGAAACTCAAAATACCGATGCTCAAAAAGCAATCGCAGAAAACAAAGAACATTCGGAAAAATTATATAATGCGCTTAAATCTTTGTTAAATACAACACGCGGAGACTATATAAAAACATCTAATTACAGTGTAAGACCAAATTATGAATATTCATCAAAAGGTAAAAGAACATTAAAAGATTATACCGTATTCAATTCGGTTGTTGTTTATGTAAAAGATATTTCTATGGTATCAAAATACGTTAATATAGCGGCAACAAAAGGTGTAACGCAGGTAAATAATCTTGTTTTTAAAACTACGGCTTATGAAAATGAATGTAATGCACTTTTAGGTGAATTAACAGGTCGCGCAAAAAGCAGAGCAAATGCAAGCTTAAAACCTTTGGGTTTACAGGTTATTGCTCTTAAAAATTTGAGTACAAGCTGTTCTGAATCATCAAATTATCCTATGGTAAATTTTGCGAGAAAATCTGCCGCTTTAGGTGCTACGGCTGATGGTGCAGCAGAAGAATCAGCACCTGTTGAAGCAGGTAAAACAATTCTGAGAGCAAATATTAATTCCACATTCTATGTAGGAACAAGAAAATAATTTATTTGTAACGAAAAAGCGGCGCAGGTTATATCTGCGCCGCTTTTTTATGTATATTTTAAAACGATTTTTTATTAAAAAATATTCCTGTTTCCGTAACTTCTTCGTACAGTTCAGTATCTTTTTTAAATTCTTTAATTGTAAGCGGGTGCAAATCTATAAATACATCAAAACTTTCTTCAACTTTACCTACAACACGCCAAATATGTTCGCGTTGAGTTTTGTCCTGTTCTTTTTCAAAAATAGCAACTAATTCAATATCTTCATCTTCATGCATTTTTCCGTCAAGATAAGTGCCAAACAGATATAAACCGTCAAAATCTTCAAAAGTGGTTTTTAATGATTTTATTAATTCTGTAATAATTTCGTCAAGTTTATTTGACATTTGTCAAAACTCCTTTTAGTTCCTCAATTTTTACAGAAACTTGTGTTGAATTTTCAAGATTTTTTACAGAAATATTGTTATTGCTTATTTCATCTTCGCCCAAAATAAGAGCGTATTTTGCAAGTTTAGATGCTTTTTCTAATTGTTTTGTAAATTTTTTACAAGTCATGTCAAAATCGACTTTTATATTTTCTTTTCTCAAATAATTTACAAGTTTCATTGTTTCCTGAGTATTTGTTGAAACAACGTAAGCATCAAGTTTTTGTGGTTCTCGGGAAGGAAGAAGGGAAATTAATCTTTCCATGCCCATTGCAAATCCAACGGCAGGAGTATCTTCACCGCCCAAATTCCTTACTAAGCTGTCATATCTTCCGCCGCCGCAAACTGCGTTTTGTGAACCTAAATTGTTAGATTTAATTTCAAAAACCGTTCTGTTATAGTAGTCTAAACCTCTTACAAGAAGTTTATTTACTGAGTATTTAATACCCAAAGTTTCTAAATAAGATTTTACCGCTTCAAAATGTTCATGGCACTCAGGGCATACAAAATCTGATGTTATAACTTCCTTAACTTCAGGTTTTTCATAAATTTCTTTACATTCTTCTACTTTGCAATCAAGAAGTCTAAGCGGATTTTTTTCATAGCGCTTTTGACAGTCGGGACAAAGCTCTGAATAATAAGGTTTAAGAACTTCTTTTAATCTTTTTTTGTATTCTTCTCTGCATGTCGGACATCCAAGAGAGTTAATTTCTACATCTAAATCATTCAGTCCGATTTCATTTAAATAATTTACTGCAATAGAAATAGCTTCTGCATCGGCTGTCGGTTGAGAAATTCCGAACATTTCCATTCCGACTTGATGGAATTGTCTTTGTCTTCCTGCTTGAGGACGTTCATATCTGAACATTGGGCCTTTATACCAAAGTTTTACGGGTGCAGGGAGTCTGTGCATACCATTTTCTATATATGAACGCACAACACCTGCGGTATTTTCAGGACGTAATGTTAAAGAACGTTCCGATTTTTCAAAAGTGTACATTTCTTTGTTAACAATATCTGTCGTATCGCCAACACCGCGAGCAAAAAGTTCTGTTGCTTCAAATATTGGGGTTCTTATTTCTTTGTAACCTGCATTTGAAAAAACTTTTTCTGCTGCTTCTTCTATAAAGTGCCAGCTGTCGATATCCGCAGGAAGAATATCTTTTGTTCCCTTTTGTACTGTAATAATCTTAGCCATACGAAAATGTTAGTACAAATTAATGAATATTTCAAGGTTATTAATCAATTTAGTTTAAAAACATTTTTGTGCTAACATATAAAAGATACAACTACAAGGAGATAAAATGAATAAATCAACTAAAGAAGTTCTTTTGAAAACAATTTCAACATGGGATAATAAAAATTTTGAAAGTATAAATATAGAAAAGCCCAAAGTTACAGTATTAAAAATAACAATTAATGAAGGCGAAGCTTTACCAATGCACAAGCACGATATTTTAAATATTGCATATGTAAAAAAAGGAACATTGACAGTAACTTCAGACACTAATGAGCAAATTACCGTAAAAGAAGGTGAATGTCTGCCCGAAGTCATAGGTAAATATCATTATGGTAAAAATACAGGTAATGAACCTGTTGAATTGATTGTGTTTTATCTTGGAGAAAAAGATTCACCTTTATCTGTTAACAAAGAAGATTAGTTTATTTAAATTATCTTAAACCGATAATAATCAAACCTATCAACGCCGCAGGAAGTAAATATTTTAGACATATATCAAAAAGTATGCCTGATACTTTGTTATTTAGCAGAGTGTATCCTTTAATTTTCAAGTACCATCCTGAAATTAAACATAATACTAACGCATTAAACGGAAGCATTATATTTGATGTCAAAAAGTCTAAAGTATCAAAAATTGTTTTTCCGAATATTTTTATATTTTCTAAATTACCAAAAGATAACGTAGCAGGAATTGCAATTATAGAAATTATGAAAAACAATAAAACACAAGCCTTAACTCTGGATATTTTTAAGTTCTCAACCAAAGTCGCACAAGGACATTCAACCATGCTGATAGCAGAAGTAACGGCAGCACTAAACAATAAAACAAAAAATGCAAAAGAAATCCAATTTCCAAAAGCAATTTGCGAAAATATTTTTGGCAAAGTTACAAAAGCAAGTCCAGCTCCTGAATTTGGTTCCATATTAAACGAAAATACTGCCGGAAAAATCATTATACCTGCCAAAAGTGCAAACGCAGTATCTGATAAAATTATTGTATAAACAGATTTTACAAGAGTTTTATCTTCCTTTATGTAGCTGCCGTATGTTAATAACGTTCCTGTACCGACGCTTAAAGTAAAAAATGCCTGTCCTAAAGCCGCTAAAAATAAATGTGAATTTAATTTTGTAAAATCAGGTTTGAACATATATTCTAAACCGATATTCGCATTAGGCAGTCTTAAAGAATTTATAACAAGAAAAATTAAAAGAACAGCAAGTAACGGCATTAAAAACTTATTTACAGCTTCTATACCCTTTTTAACTCCTCTGGCAGTGAAAAATATACAAATAAATAAAAACAATATTGTTAAACAACAAGAATACACAGGCTGCTGAATAAATGAGGTAAAATATTCGTCATAATCCGTAATTTTGTATGATAAAAGGCTTTTAATAATATAATTTATAATCCAACCGCCGACTACAACATAAAAAGATGCAATAAGAGTTGCCGTAATAGGATTAAGCGCTCCAAAATATTTAAATTTTGGGTTTATAGATTTATAAGCGCCGATACATTCTTTTTTTGTAAGTTTGCCTATATAAAGTTCATTTAAAAGCGGAACAAAACAAATAGTTGAAATAATTAAAATATAAATTGCTAAAAATATTGCACCGCCATTTTGTCCCATAATGTACGGGAATCTCCATATATTACCTAAACCTACTGCGGAACCAACGGTGGTTACAATAAATGCATATTTTGATGTCCAAGACGGTCTGTTATTTTCCACAATATCACCAGCTTACAAATATAACTTCATTGTAGTTATATTTAAATTCTATCATGAAAAATTTCTAAAGCAAGACTAGTTCGAAAATGATTATTTTGATAATCGATGTTTTGTTTATATTTGTTAAGTTTTATTGATAAAGTGTATTTTGGTTGATAAATCTTATTTATCTGTGTATTACCCTGTTTATATATAGTTTATTACGCAAGATGCTACAATTTTAGTAGGATATTTCTGCCTGTAGTATTGACAATAAGTGTAAAATATACTATTATGTAATGCATAAAATAATTGAGTACGAGGTAAGGAAATGAATTTTAGTGTTCAAAATGTTAGTTTTAAGGCAGCTATTCCTGCAGTTCAATCAACTGCAAAGGTTCAAGCAAAAAATAATGCTGTAACTTCTCCAATTAAAAAACTAGAAAATGATAAATTTGAAAAATCTGAATTTTCTCCAAGAGAAGCTGCAGAAAGCCTAGGTAATATTATTGTTACTAAAAACGGCAGAACAGAACCTAAATTTAACGGTTTTCAATTAAGAACTATTGAATACGAACTTACAAGAGAACCTAAAAAGTGGGATTCTATCAATACGTTAGCAAGAAAAAATCATTTACAAGGTTCTGATGTTGTAAGATTATCAAGAACAGAAAATGAAAAATTAGGTGTTGTTACTCAATTCGCAAATGCTGTTGATTACAAATCAAGACCAAGATATAACGCATCTGCATTGTTTGAGTTGGCTGAAAGTCAAACCTCCGCTAATACATTGAGAAATGCTTTACCTTTCGCAAAAACAAGTTTGGTTCCTAAAAATTTCTTGCCGATTGCTCAAACAAAATCTCAAGATTTTATTAACAAAGCTGCGAATACAGTTGCAGAATTTGAATCAAGTGTTTTAGAAAATGATGTTGATAAAATTGTATTTTCTCGTGATAAAGCTGACAGAAATGCATATAATGTTATTGCAAAAACAAAGAAAAATAATTTAACATCTTTGTTGTTAGATAAAGATTTAAATAAAGATGCTATTGAAAATGTATCTGTTTACAGAACAGAAAAAGGTAAAACTTATCAAATAAAAAAATCAAATGATTTTAGAAACAATACAACTTCAAAAGTTAGAATGGAATATGATAAAACTGGTTACCCTGTTGTAACTCACGAAATAAGAGTTGTAAAAGATAAAAATAATAAAATCTTAAAAACAGAATACACTTCACCTTCTGAAGTACCCGGAATTTTTGATATCAAGGTTAAACATGCAGACGGCAAGGTTGATGTTGTTTCATCAGGTAAAGTTGATAAAAAACACGGTATAACTTCTATCAAGAAAAACATGGTTTCTGTAGATGGAACAAGAACAGACTACTTATTTGAAAATGATGAAAACGGTAACAGAATTTCTGATTACAAAATTACAGACAAAAACGGCAAAGTTCTTTTGAAAAAAAGTGCAACTTTCGAAGTTGTAAGTCCTAACAGAATTATTTCATCAAATAACGATGATAAATTTGAAATCTTGCTTGATGAAAAGAAAATCAAAGTTACGGATATGAAAAATCCAAAAAGAAATGCCGAAATTGATATTGATAAGAAAATCCAAGGAAACAAAAAGAAAATTTTAGCATCACTAAAAGAAATGCCTGGTGAAGAATTAATTAAACTTTCTCAATCAACTAAAAAGTTAGTTGGTATAGATAGTCCGTTAGAATCTTATTATCAACCGGGTGACAAATCTATTCATTCAGGTGACCAATTATTTGTTGTTCTTCACGAACTTGGTCATGCAAGAGATATGAGAGATTTGGATGTATCTTCAAATGCGGCGTACTACAAAACATTAGGTAAAACCATATTTACTGATACAAAATTAGAAAAAACATTTGAAGAAGAAAAATCTAACTTTAATAAAGCGTTCCCTGATGCTCAAAGAGATCATATTGATTACTTTGTTAACACATTGAACCATTACGGCGGAGAATACGGCGGTTTAAGAGAAACAATTGCAGAAGGTAATGCATTATTAACTACTCCAAAAACAATGGAATTGTTGGCTATAAGATCTCAATACCTTCAACAATACTTCCCAAGAACAATAGCTCATCTATCAACATTGGTAAGTAAAGAAGCTGAAAATCCTACAGCTAATCAAAAAATAGCAAAAGCTTAATATAAAAATATTTTAAATATTTATAACAAAACAAGCAGTCTGTGTGCATATCCTGACGGCTTGTTTTTTTTGTTTTTTTGATTTAGGATTATATCGTTAAAAGATAAAAGAAGGGGAAAAGTATGAAAAAACAAATTATTTCTGTATTATGTATTTCTACAATCTTATTGTCAACTTCAGCAAATGCTGCAACTTTTACAAAAAATGTCAAAGGTTTTAACTTTGATATAACTACTCCGTCACTTTCAAATTCTAAAAAAGTTTCAGAACAAGCTGCAAAAAGATCTGTAAACAAGGCAGCTATGAAATCTCAAATAGATGCTATTAATAGCAAAGTTAATTCAATATCTTCAACATACCAATCATCAGTTAACAATTTAGCTAATAACTTGTTACCTGCAGAACAATTGAAAAAATTAAATGAAGAAAAAGCAAAAATTAAATCAAATGCAAAATCAGGTGTTAATGTTAATATAGAAATAGCTGAAGATGGTACAGTAAAACTAAATAAGTATTTAAAATCTTCTGATTCAACAAATACATTAAAAAAATTAACAACTGCTCAAAAAGCTGCTATTAAAAAAGATTTAAATAATTTAAAAAATGTAAACAGTTCATATGCGCAGGTTGTTGAACAATCAAAAAAATTAGCATCACAAATAAAAGCTGATCCTGTAGCTGCATTAGAATTGAAATCAGATTTAACCGCAATGGTAAAAAATCAAACAAAGGCTGCAAAACAAGCTAAAAATATATCAAAATTAACTTCAAATCTTGTATCCAAAGCTGCAAAAGCAGGATTATCACTTTAATATTTAGTAAAAATGCGGATTTTGCGCAGCAAAATCCGCATTTTTTTATTCTTTTACTAAGCCTATTTCAGGTTCTATATTTTTTTCAAAAGTTATTGTAATTGGTGTTCCGGCATCAATTGTGGAATGCATTTTATTTATTTTTAACATAATACATATTCCCAATTGTGTTGTTGTATCCGGTTTCATTTTTGCCAAGTGTTTTGAAAAACTGACGTCTTTAATTACCGTTCCAAGTTTGAATGTTCCTGTTACTTTTGCATTTTTCCCGAGAATTCTTTCAGCGTCAATCAGTTTTAGCGGAGCAATTTTTGGAACTTTTGATAGAATTATAAAGTTTGTTGTATCTTCAAAAATAATTTCGTTAATAATAAATTTTACTCTTATTGCCATAGGAGGTTTAGATTCTTTTTGAACTATTGTTGCAGAGAATTTTGTTCCTGCTTCAATCTTTGCCCCGCTTTCAAGGTTAACTGTGCTTGGCAGAATAAAAAGAATTTTTTCTCCGACTTTTGTTTTGCTAAAATTTATATCATTTGCAACTTTTAAAGTTAATTGATTTTGTGTTTGCGGTGTATTGTTATCAATTAATTCTACTTTATACGGCTGTGATGTTATTTCGTTTTCATTAATGTGTTCAACTTTTTCAGTCGCTGTATCATAAGCTGATGTAAAAAATGATAAAAATAATAATAATAAAATTGTACCTTTTTTCATAGTCATATATTCTAATATAAAATCAGCTAAAAACAAATGTTTGTAATATAATCAATGCAGTGAGGTTTTATGAATTTTATTAAAAATTTAGCGTTAAAGCTTGTAATTTCTATATTTAATACAGCATTAACAGTTTTCATTGTTTATTGGAATTTTGTAACAGTAGTTAATGCTCTTAAAACTCCGAATGCTGATTGGCATCAGGTTCTTGTATATTTAGTTTGTTCAGCGGTGGTTTTAATAATAATTTGGTTTATGGCAATATTGAGATTTATAAGAAATTTGGCCATTTTGATAATAATATTGCTATTGGCAATATGGCTGTATTTGCCAAAATTACTTCCAAATATAAATGATAGTATATGTGTTACAATCGGTTCTTGTAAAGAAGGTACAGAGGTAAAAACTGTTTCCGGAAAAATTTTAATTAACGAAAAAACTTGTAACGAAAACGGTTGGAAATGGGACAAAATCGATAAATCATGCAAAACACACTAATAAACTATAAAAGCGCTTTTAAATAAGCGCTTTTATTATATTTATCTTTTTGGAATTTTTATTTCAGGGAGTTCTATTTTTGGTACCGTAAGTAGAGGCCTTGGTGTTGATTTTGGATGTTCTCTATCTTCTTGCAGTAATGTGTTTAAATGAGCAATAGTTCTTGGGAAATATTGTTGTAAATATTGAGTGCGAAGTCCCAAAAGTTCGTGAGAACGCGGAGTTTCAAGAATAGCATTGCTTTCTGCAACTGTTTCTTTCATACCGCCGAAGTAGCCGCCATAATGGGTTACTGTATTTATAAAATAGTCTATATGTTCTCTTTGTGCATCAGGAAATGCTTCTGTAAAGGAAGCTTTTTCTTCGTTATAAATTCTTTGAAAATCCTTATCTTGCGATATCATTTTATCAAAAGTACTCATATCATCAAAATTTAGAACTTGAGAATCTTTTGCGTGGCCTTCTTCATGAAGAACAACGAAAGCATTATCTCCTGAGTGGATTTCTCTATCTTTTGGTGAGTAGTATGATTTTATAACAGTATCGATTCCGACTAATTTATCAGTCGTTTTGCTTATAGCAATCAGTTGGTCACCAGGAATTTGTTTTAGAGCAGATACAAGCTTTTCTCTGTCGCCTTCGATTTCGCATGTATCTATGTAAGTTACATTTTCAGGGTTATTATCATCAACAACCGTTAACATATCATCTTCAAGTGTCATTGTGTAACTTTTGTCATTGAAGGTTGATTTAAATGTATTTTCGTCAACTACCGTAAATGTTTTTGTATTGTTCATTAAGACTTCACCTTCAGCAGTTGTAATTTTATAGCGCATATAGCGGTTGCCTTGAGGGTCATCTCTGTATGAATATTGGGTTTTTGTACCATCAGGTGATTCCATTTCCCTTCTTACGGTTACTCTGCCCTTAGATACTTCTGTTTTACTTATGTCTTTTTTACCTGTTTCGTCTAAATACTCAACATCATAAAGTCCGCCTATTGAAGAAGGTTTTATAAGTTCTCTTGAAACCATGCTTCCGTCAGGTTTTATTTTTGAACGAATTTCATATGATGGGCTGTAGAATCCTGTTGTTGAACTTCTGTCATATCTTGTTTTTGACAAAACATTATTTTTTAAGTCATGTGCTTCTTGTATTCTATATGTTTTCCCATCTTCGGTTGTGTGTTCACTAACTTTTTCTATTGAACGAACATTTAAATCTTTATCTAAAACAGTTGTTCTTTTTGTTAAATCATAGTCCAGTGATACTAAATTGTATTCAGTTAAAGGATTATATTTGTCAAGTCCCATAACCATTCCGAAAACATTTTCTTTACCTCCTGCAGCATCTTGCAGTTGTTCAGCTTGCGTTTTAATTTTATCTACTTGTTCAGGGTTAAACATTTTAACAATTTGTACAATACTGCCTGCTGTTATTTTAGTATCCATTAATTTGCAAGCTTGTTCCCATTGAGCATCATCCAGTGTAAGTAGTGCTTCTTGGTCTTCTTTTTTAGGATACATTTCTTTTATATCGTCAGGAAGTTCTTCAACAGATGCATAACTTGGTTTTGTTGTAGAACTTGTTGTTTCTGTTTTAGGGCGTAAAAAAGTTTCTTCAAAAAGTGAATTGTTCTCATCGGCACTTAAATCAGTATTTACTGCTAATTGCTCAGAACCAAAAATTTCTACATTTGTTTCCTTTTCTGATGCCTGCATTTCATTTGTTTGCGGTTGTTTTTTGTTTTGTGCAGATATTCTTCCAACTTCATTCATTGACATTCATTATTATCCTTATTGTTAATACAATTTATTTAAATATGGTAAAATAAAAAATTGCTATTTGATAGTTTTTTATTTACATTTTTAAATATTTGTTTTACATTTAATCTTTATATGTTTAAATTTTCGTATGAAAGATATTATAAAATCAATAAAAAATATTTTACCGATAAAGAAAGAACCGAATATAAAAGACTTATTTAACAATATGAGTTCTATGCTGGAGCAGGCAGAAAATGATTTTGGCGGAAATGTTTTTCCAAAAGAAAAATTACTATCTTCTGAACAGGTGCATTATAAAATTTTAAAATTAAAAGCAGGGGCTGATTTTGAAAAAATAAAAACAAATTATCAAAAATTAAAACAAAAATACAATCCCGAATTATACAAAAATGATGAAATTAAGTATCAGAAAGCTCTTGAAGCAAATACAAAAATAGATATTGCATATAATTATTTTAAAAATAAATTTCAATTAAATAATTAGTTATTATTCAAAAATTATTTTCATATAAAAATCAGCAGGTTGATTTTTGTAGATTGGTTTACTTTTCCATAAACTTATTGTCATATTTGCCGGTAATTGTTTTATTTCAAAAGATAGTGAAGGTTGGTAAGGGGAAGAATTGTTGCAGCCGCCTTCAACTTGGCAGGCATTACCTAAATGTATGTGGTCATACAATTTTTGAGGTTTTTCGTTTACCATTTTTTTGCCTAAAATTTCAGGTAAAAACATTAAATTATTAGAATTTGATACATAAATCCAGTTATAACCAAAGTCTCTTGCATTAAGACCTACAAGTAAAAGTTTTATAAAATATGCTCCGTTTATTTTTTCTAAAATATTTTTGGACGGATTATATTTAACGATGATTAATTTATTTGATTTGTCATAGTATATGGATTTAGGAATAAATAAAAGTGATTTGTCATTACAAATTTTTTGATTAGCTGAATTTTTTATATAACTTTTATTTAACTGAATCCCAACAAGTACGTTTGGATTATTAATAAATCGGCTTTCTTCGGAATCTCCTTCTTTTCTTTTTGAAGTCGGAATGTCATTATCCGTACAAGTAATATAATCAATTCCCCACCAAGGTTTTTTGTCTTCTATTTTTCCAAAAACATCTTCATTTGGTTTATATTTATCATTTGCAAATATAGATTTTTTTACAAAATCAGTTCTTAACGACAAAATCTCATCTTTTGTTTTTCCTGTGAATGATGTCAGCGGATTTACTGATAATTCTTCAAAATTTTTGTCCGGAACAAGTTTGCTTATTTTTACATTTTTATATACAGAAAGTTTTACAAGTCCAAAATCAATGATGGTCATTATTATTACAAAAATTGTAATCGGATTTTTGAAAAAGTTAAAAGTTTTATTTTTAAAATTTATTGCATATTCTTTTTTATCAGAATCCTTTGGCGGTAGAACAGATACAATTAAAGGTATTATTAATACATAAATTAAAAAGATATAAACATTAAAGAAAATCAAAGTTAAAACTATTTCCATACCAAAAGTAAATATCAACGCCAATATAATTGAAACAGTAAGATTTCCCGTGATATTTAAAAGTCTTCTTTTGTAGTTAAACGCAAGTGTTATTACTAAAAATAAAGATAACCCTAATAATAAGTATGTAAAAAATTGTACTGCAGGTATCTGATTATATTTATTGAATGTAATATATAATCCGATATAACTGACAATTGCACCTAACAATCTTAATATAATATAGTTCAGTAAAAAAGAAGGCCCTCTTAGTTCTCCTTTTGGTGTGAAAAAATCTATAAATCCTTTTAGCATAAAGTCTCCTTACAAAAGTTATTTTATTACAAAAATGTGCTAAAGAAATAAGATAATCAGAGAATTGTAAAAATATGTTTTTTTTATAATATTTGTTATTGTAATTTTTTTGTTTATGCTAATATAATGTTATAAATAAAAGGTTGTATAACAAGGAGACAAAATGAAAAAATACGAATTATTGACAATTTTAAAACCAAATTTAGATTCAGATGAAGCAGATAAAGTTATTGAAAAACTTGATGCTGACTTAGCTGAATTAGGCGGAAAAGTTGAATCAAGAGATAAAATGGGCAGAAGAAAACTTGCTTATGATATTCAAAAATCAAGAGATGGTTTCTTCGTAAATACAGTTTTATCTTTACCTGCCGAAAAAGTTGCAGACTATAAACGTGTATTAAAGTTAAACGAAAATGTTTTAAGAACAATGTTCTTAGATGTAACTGAAAAAGCTTCTGTATAAGGAAAATAAAATGACAGTTGCAAAAGCGGTAGTTACCGGTACAGTATATAGAAATCCTGAAAAACGTTTTACTTCCAATAACGTTCCTATTTCTGCATTTGTTTTGAATATTGGCGAAAAAGAAGAACTTCTTATAAGAGTTCTGGCTAAAAGAAATTCACTTGATGAAGTTGTATCTTCTTTAACAAAGGGAAATAGGGTGCTTGTTGAAGGCAGACTTCAAACAAATAATGTTAAGTCTGAAAACGGTACAGAAAGAAAAATCTATGAAATAGATGCAAATGCTGTTGAATTAATGGGTGCTAACTCAGGCAGTGCATCAGATTTTTCAGAAGATATTGTTAAATTCTCAGATACTGAACTTGCTGATGAACTTATAGGCGAAGACGAAATACCGTTTTAAAAATTTTATGATAAGTTAAATTTGCGTAAGAAAGGAAAATTAAATGGCAAAACAAGACTTAAATGATAAGAAAAAACGTAAAACTTGCAGTTTTTGTGCAGATCATGTCGAATCTATTGATTACAAAGACGCTGCAAAATTAAAAAGATACTTAACTGAAGCAGGTAAAATTATTCCTCGCAGAGTTACAGGTAATTGCGCAGAACACCAAAGAATGGTTGCAAAAGCTGTAAAAAGAGCCAGAGAAGCTGCAATTATTAATTACGTTTTTGATTAATTATAAAGAAGTTTGTAATTATGGAAAAAATAACAATAAGATCTGATAGAAATACAGATTACACCTTTACTTACAAGGGTGAAGATGTTGTCTTAGGCGCAGGAAAAATTATCAGTATTGCCGATGGCTTGACTGATGTTGTTTTACCAACTTGCGCAATGAAAATTAGTAATAATTTAATTATCATAAAAGAGGATGTAAAATAATCCTCTTTTGTGATTTAAAATTTGGGATAAGAAAGTATGAGTAAACAAAAGATTGCCGTAATAGGCTGTGGGCTTTGGGGCAGAAATATTGTAAGAAATTTTTATAATCTTGAATCACTTCATACTGTTTGTGATTTAGATAAGGAAAACTTACAAAAAGTTAAAGAACAATACAACGGAGTTAATACTACGTCTGATTTTAACGAAGTATTAAACAATACTGAAATCACAGCTGTTGCAGTTGTAACCCCAAGTCATACGCACTTCAAAATTGTTAAGCAAGTGTTAGAATCCGGAAAACATGTATATGTTGAAAAACCAATTTCTACATCGGCAAAAGAAGCAGAAGATTTAAAGAAAATTGCCGAAGATAAAAATCTCGTATTAATGGTTGGTCACTTATTATTATACCATCCTGCAGTGAACAGATTAAAAATGCTTGTTGATGAAGGTGTGTTGGGCGATATTGTTTATGCTCAAAGTGACAGATTAAATGTAAATTATTTTAAAAACGACAGAAGCGTTATGTGGGATTTAGCGCCTCACGATGTTTCAATGATGGCTTATGTTTTAGGAAAAGAACCAAAACAGGTGATTTCTGCAGTAGGTTGTTCTTCCGAACGTAATGAAATTATGGATATAACTCATCTTTCAATAGAATTTGAAGGCGGGGCGATTGGTCAAATTACTGACAGTTGGATAACACCAATGAAACATGTAAGATTATTGGTAAGAGGAACAAGAGCCACAGCTATATTAGACGATACATTACAGGAAAATAAATTACAAGTTTTTGATAATCGAAAAGACGGCCCTATTACCGATATTCATATAGATTATCTTGAAATTGAACCTTTGAAGTTAGAATGTCAGCATTTTATAACTTGTTGTGAAAAAGGTACTCACGCAAGATCAGATGGAGAAAATGGCTTTAGTGTTGTTCGAATACTCGAAGAAGCTGAAAAAATTATGCTAGGCGAAAATAAATTAAAAAGTTTGGATCAGCGTAATTTTTCATTATCAAGAACTAAACAATAAGTATATCAGTTTTGGAGAAAAAGATGGCAAATATTATTAGTATATCAAGAATTTTTTTAGTTTTTATAGCGGTTGGACTTTTATATTTTAAAGATTATACAGGCGCATATATAGCTGCATTTGTTTTAACAGTTATAGCTTTTGCCTTAGACGGTCTTGACGGATATATTGCACGAAAGTTTCATGAAGAAAGTAAGCTAGGTGCAGTTTTAGATATAATGGGCGATAGAATTGCAGAATATGCGTATTGGATTATGTTTGCTCATTTAGGATGGATTCCGATTATATTTCCGTTAATTGTCGTTACGAGAGGCGTTGTAACTGATAGTTTAAGAAGTGTTGCTTTGGAACAAGGTTTAATACCTTTTGGCAAGGGTAGTATGCTTGATGATAAAGTTTGTCAATGGATATGTGGTTCAAAATTTATGAAAATAGGTTATGCAGTTGCAAAGGCTGTTGCATTTACGTTTTTAATTCTTGCATATACTCCCGGAATGCCTGCGATTACAGCTTGTATTATAGTTATATTTGGTGCTTTGGCTGCTGAATTGGCTATATTGTTATGTGTACTTCGCGGAATTCCTGTTGTGTTTGAAAGTAAAAAATTTTTTGTTAAAGAAGATAAATAATGGAAACAATGAATATAAAATCTTTCAACATTGTTTTGTATGAACCTGAAATTCCGCAAAATACAGGAAATATTGCACGTTTATGTGCTTGTACTGGAGCTAATTTGTATCTTGTTGGTAAATTAGGTTTTTCGCTTTCTGATAAGTATACAAAAAGAGCGGGGTTAGATTATTGGGATAGTGTTAATATTCAGCGTGTAGACAATCTTGATGATTTAATAAGTCAATTTCCAAATTCAACTTTCTATTATCTGACTACAAAGTCCAAAGTATCTTACTTTGATACAAAATTTAAAGAGGGTGATTTTTTGGTTTTTGGGCCCGAATCAAGAGGAATTCCTGAAGATATTTTATTTGCTGATGGTGCAAATTCTATAACTATACCGATGAAGGAAGGTCAGCGCAGTTTAAATTTGTCTAATTCGGTGGCAATTGTTTTGTATGAAGCAATAAGACAGGCAGGTTAAAATGGAAGATTTTATATTACCTGAACGTCCTGAAAACTCAAATAAATCAACCTTTGGAAAAGTATTAAATATTGCGGGTTCTCCAAATTATTCAGGTGCTGCATATTTATCCAGTGTATCTGCGTTGAAAGTCGGATGTGGATATGTTGCTCTTTCAAGTTCGCAGAGTGTCCTTCAAACTGTTGCTAATAAAACTCCTGATATTGTTCTTGTTCCGATTAAACAAGTTAAAAATGTTTTAAAAAATTATGATGTAGTTTCATTTGGATGCGGTTTTTCAACGGAGGCGCCTTCTATTATAATGTTTAAAGCTATAATGACAGAATTGGCAATTCTTGATAAACCTGTAGTTTTAGATGCAGATGGCTTAAATTTATTATCAAAATTTAAAAGAATTATTTTACCTGATAAATTAATTTTAACTCCCCATCCAAAAGAAGCTGCAAGACTTTTAGATTGTTCTTTGGATGAAATTCTTGCAGAGCCTGAAAAAGCTGCGGAAAATATTTCTTTAGATTACAAATGTACAACAGTTTTAAAGGGACATAACACGATTGTTTGTTCGAAACATTTGAGAAAATATATTAATACAACAGGCAATTCCGCACTTGCAAAAGCAGGAACGGGTGATGTTTTATGCGGTATGATTGCAGGTTTTTTGGCACAAGGGATGAAAAGATTTGATGCTGCAAAATTGGCTGTATATTTGCACGGCCTTGCAGGAGAATTGGCAAGTGAGGATTTAACTGAATACTCAATGCTGGCATCTGATTTGTTAAATTATATTCCAAAAGCAATAAAAACAATTAGTAAGGACTAATCTGTCCCATAACAACAGATTTTGATGCTCCTGTACAGGCCGGAACATTGTTTGGAATGTTGTAATAAGTGCAGTATCCTAAAAGAGCAAATGCCATGACTTCTTTAAAATTATTAGAAATTCCGTAATCTTCATGGGTTTTTACGGGCGTGTTATTTAAAAATTTTTGAAGATATTTTTTTAAGGTTGGATTATATGCGCCGCCTCCGCCAAGTATTACTTCATCTATTGATGTGTTTGGAAAAACAAACCTTTCGTATGCCTGAGCGATTGTTTTGGCAGTCAGTGCTGTAACAGTCGCGATAATATCATATTTGTTATCAGGTGCTGATTTTAATGCATTTTCAATATATATATTAGAAAAATATTCTCTGCCTGTTGTTTTAGGTGGTTCAATAAAATAATATTCATCTGAGAGTAAGCAATTTAACCAGCTGTAGCAAATATTTCCTTTTGATGCGAGTTCGCCGTCTTTGTCGTATGGTTGATTAAAGAATTTTTGAGCGCAATAATCTATCATTATATTGCCAAGTCCGGTATCGAATCCAAAAGTTGCATAATCCTTTGAAATTACTGTCACGTTTGATATTCCGCCTATGTTTTGAACAGCAATATTTTTGTTTAAAGGCTTAAACCATGTTTCATCAGCAAAACAAACTAAAGGTGCACCGTTACCTCCTTGTGCCATATCAGCCGTTCTAAAATTTGCGATTGTTGTACATTCGGTCTTTTGCGCAATAACAGACGGGTCTCCAATTTGTAATGTACTTTTTTCACTTATACCGGCAATTTTTGTATCTTTTGGGTAGTGAAAAATGGTTTGTCCGTGAGAAGATATAAAATCAGGTTTTCCGTGGCGTTTTATCATTTCATTTGCTGCATTTGCAAAACAGTGGCCTATTACGAAATTCATTTTACAAATATCTTCAGTTTTTGGACTTCCATAAAATATGTCAAAAATTTTATTACGAATTTCTTTAGGATATTCGTAATTTAATCCGTCTATGAGTGTACAGCTTAAGTCAGGTTTTACAAGACAAAGCCCAACGTCTATTGAATCACATGATGTTCCTGACATCATTGATATTATTTTTTTAGAAGTTTTATTCTGTTCCATTCCTTTATTATAAGAAAAAACTTGCCTTTCGGCAAGTTTTCCTAAACTATCAAATCATCCCAAATTATGTAGTTTATCTTTTAATATTTTAAATCTTTTTTAATTTCGCTATTTGTAAAATCTAATTTCTAATTCCTAAGTTTTTAAATATTCAACATCCCTAATACTTTTAAGTTTTGCCACCACCCCTTTTCGTCAGCTAGCCCTATATCTTTTCCCTTTGTCTTTTAACACTATTATCTTAGATTGATGTGGCATGATTTACAAGTAACGTTTTTATCATGAAAATTTTACAATTAACCATGCCCCTTAGCCTAACTGGCTAAGGGGCATGGTTAATAATCTTAATGAAGATATTTTAATGAATTTAAGTAAAAGCATGGTCATTTGAGCATTGACAAATGATTTTTACAGTAAAATGTGTGTTAATAGTTTATTTTATCCACATGATTTTTTTACTTTTTTCCGGAATATCTTTATTAATATACAGCGAATATGTTTTACCTTTTTCTATCAGGTATAAATATCTGTCAAGGCGATATTGATAATTATACCTTTGAACTTGTTTATTTTTAACAATTACATAAGTAGGATCACTGGAATTATTAATAATTTCATATAGTTTTACAAAATCATCGTCTGTAATAAAGTATACATATGAGCCGAAATTAATTTTTGTACTTGGTTTAACTGCAAAATCAAATGTTACCAATCTTGAGTTATGTGCATTTGCATAATTTGAAAATAATACAAGTTCATTTTCTCCGCCTGCATATATCAAACTGAATAAATTTGTTACGGCAAATGTTATTACAAACAACATTAAAACTACATACCCTGAGAAAATGGATAAAGTTTCTTTTGTTTGCAGTTTTATTAATAAGTACATGCCAACTAATGCACATCCGATTAGTACGCTATATTTAAAGGAACTAACCAGTTCAATTATTTCTGACGGTAAAAATATAAAGGCAATGGATGCAAACAGTGCTGCGAAAATAAAAATTATTGCAATCAAATAAGTAGAAATTGTTATGATTTGTTCATTTTCATCTTTTGTTTTGCACCAGAAAAAGCCTGTTAAAAGTGCTGCTGCAGGTAGTGCAGGTAGTATATATGTAGGTAATTTTGTACTTGATATACTCATTACTCCAAATACAACAATGAAAAATAATGACAAATAGAGTAATAATTCTTGTTCAGAGTTGTTTGGTTTTATTACCTGATAAAAACGTTGATAAAATTTACCTTCAAGTGTTTTGAATTTTACGTACAGTTTTTTAAATTCTTTTATTAACGCTGCAATAAATATGAATGTCCAAGGCATAAATGCAACTATAAATACAGGTATAAAATAAAACAATCCGTGTTTTCTGCCTAAATTTTCAGAAGTAAGGAGTCTTGCAAAGTGATGTTTTACAAAATATTCATGAACAAAAGGCCATCCGTAATCTTTAAACATTATAAGGTGCCAAGGTAAAGATATGAATAAGAATATTAATAGTCCAACTATAAAATTTGCAGGTTTGAAAAATTCATTTAATTTTCGTGTTATTAATCCATAAGTAAAAATTACAACTAAAGGAATAGCAATTGCAAGGATACCTTTAGCTAAAAATCCAAGTCCTGAAAATGTCCAAAATCCCCACCAACAGTATTTTTTATAAGAAGGTTGAACTTTTCCTGCTAAGAATGCGCAGTAAAGTGCACTTGCAAGAAAAACTGTCAAAACCATATCTAATATTGCCACATGTGAAAGCATTAAAAAGAATACGCTTGTAAGTAGTATTATTGCTGATAAAAGTCCAAATTTTCTTGATAAAACTTTTTTTCCAAACGCGTAAGTGAAAAATATTAAAAATGTAGATATAAGTGCAATTGGAAATCTTACTGCAAATTCATTGAATTTTCCAAATACTTTTATAGAGAATGCTACCATCCAAAAATATAAAGGAGGTTTTTCAAAGAACGGAATCGAATTTAATTGTAACAAGTTCCAATTTCCTGATTGTAGTAAATCTCTTGACATTATTGCATATCTGGTTTCATCAACATCCAGTAAAGGATAAAAGTTTAACCCTAAAAATAAAAATATTCCGCATAGAACAGTTAGAAGTAGAATTGCACATAATTCAGGATGTGCTTCTTTAAATTGATTTATTTTATTCATTTATTGTCTCCCGATAATTACTTGTGTTATAATAATCCCAGTTTAGCACATAAGGAATTTTATATCAAAAATGCAAAGATTGTTTAACATTTTTTTATTAATTATCTGTTTATGTTTTTTTGTCCCGCTTACAGAAGCAAAAGAAATAAAATTTATACAAATTTCTGATTTAAGTTTTAATTCAGATGAAAACTCAGTTGAAAATTACAAAAAAGCAGTAAACAAAATAAATAAAACAAAGGATTTAGATTTTGTTGTTTTTACCGGTGGTAATCTTGCGTTTTCAAATGCTGATTTGTTAAAAGAATTTTTAAAAATAAGTAAAAAAATAAAACGTCCGTATTATATACAAATAGGTACAAGTGATTGTCAAAAAAATCAAGGAATTACTAAAGAAAAATACATTAAACTTTTGAATAAATATTCTAACAGGCATTATAAGTCTTTTAACTATGTTGTAAAAAAAGGTAATGTTGTTCTTGTTTTTGTTGACGGAAGTAAACAATTTATACCTACAACAGGCTATTATAAAGCAGATACGGTGATTTGGCTTGATAAAGTGCTTACAAAATACGAAGATAAAAATATTGTGATTTTTCAATATTTCCCATTATATAAAGCAGATGCCACCGTAAATACTCATTTACACAAGCCCGATATATATTTTGATGTGTTGAAAAAGCACAAGAACGTAATAGCCGTATTTTCAGGTGCATTAAACGGTACATTTTATGACGTATATGAAGACAATGTACTTCATTCAACTGCAAAACCCGCTTATGTAAATTCTTCAAATTACAAAGAAATTTACTTGAATGATAACGACGGCGGCAAATACGAAATTTATATGAAAGATGTTGATTTTAATTATTAACCTTTAAAATCTTGTCCGCCTACAATTTTTAAGTGGCGTTCAGAACCTTCGCCGATACTTTCACTTTCAAGGTTATGCTGTTCAACAAGTTCGTGCTGCAATTTTCTAATCTGTTGATTTTGAGGTGAAAGCTCAATATTTCTCGCACCTGCCAAAATTTTATCTATTGCGGCTTTTGCTTCGTCTAAAGCTTTTTCTGCGTCGTCATAGTAACCTTGAAGTGCTTGAGAAGATTCTCTAATATCAAGGGCTTCTTTTACAACTTTCTGTATTTGAGCCATTGAATTTGTTTTTATATAGAATATCTGAAGACGATAGTTATTTGCTGTACTTAAAATTTTAGCACCGCCTTTTGCAAAGTTTTTATGAGCAATGACCAAATCAGCCTCGTCAATGTTTTTTGTTATTTCCGCATTTAAATCAAGTCGTTCTATAATTTTTTCAACAATTGAACGTGATACTGCATACAAATATATTTTTTTGAATTTTTTAGCTTCTTTAACATAATCTTTTCTGTTAAAACTAAATTTTAATCTGTCAGAAGGGTCTTGCTGCGTAAGCTTTTTATCAACTTCATTGATTTTATCAATTATTTGTTGATTTGTTTCTTTTGGCGGTTCAACAGGAACTAAATGTTCTTCTTCTTTTATTTCTGCCGGTTTATTGTCGTAAGTTTTATCAACTTTTCTTATTTCGGGACGTATTGGCCAGCCTCTAAGAATGTAATCAACGGCTTCAGAGGCGTCTTTATACACTGCAAGAGTGTTTCTGTCAAGAATTTCAATAACAATGTCAAATGTCGGTTGTTTTTCTCTTTCTAAAACTGTCTTTTGAGATGCTCTTCTTTTAGCTTCATCATCACCAAGAGTAACAGACTGAATACCGCCGACTAAATCTGATAAAGCAGGGTTTTTAATTAAATTTTCAAGGCTTTGACCGTGTGCGGTTGCGATTAACATAACTCCGCGTTCTGCAATAGTTCTTGCTGCCTGGGCTTCTTCTTCCGTACCTATTTCATCAACTACAATGACTTCAGGAGTATGATTTTCAACTGCTTCAATCATAATATCTTTTTGAAATTCAGGCTGACGAACCTGCATTCTTCTTGCTTTACCTATGGCAGGATGAGGGGTATCTCCATCGCCTGCAATTTCATTAGATGTATCAACAATAACAACTCTTTTTCCGAGCTCATCCGCAACGAGTCTTGAAATTTCTCTTAATTTAGTAGTTTTACCAACCCCCGGACGTCCAAGAAATAATATACTTTTCCCTTGCATAACAAAATCTTTTATGCAGGCAATTGTTCCTGTTACTACACGACCTATTCTGCAAGTTAAACCTATAACACGACCTTGACGATTTCTAATTGCACTTATCCTGTGTAAAGTTCCCTCTATTCCCGAGCGATTATCAGAAGTAAATTCTTGAATTCTTTCTGTTACATAATCCAAATCGGCGTATTCTATAGGTGCGCAATTTAGACTATCTATTTTACCGCTTGCATGGCGAATTTCCGGAAGTCTGCCTATATCAAGGACAATTTCTATAACGTCAGAAAAAGAATCATGAGTTACTAATTTTGTAACTTTTGGAGGCAAAACATCAATTAATCTGTCGAGGTCATTTTGAAATTGAATGTCGTTCATTTATTCCTTTTGTGTGTACCTGAATTGTTTTCAATAGTATAATACCACTTTTTCATTATCAATTATCAACTTTTAGAGTTGAAAAATCTTTGATGTAATAAATCTTTACAATATTTTTTATATTAATTATGTCAATATGATTAAAAAAATTCATGATTTGCATGATTGATAAAAATATGTTATGATAAGGTTATTATAATGAATTATTTTTAGGTTAACATTTATGAGAAATGGAGATTTCATGAAAAAATTTTATTTAGCGAAAATGTACAAAGCTTTTACTCTTGCCGAGATTCTTGTTGTTATCTTGATTATAGGTATTGTGGCAGCATTAACACTTCCTCAGTTGGCCGATGTATCTACAGATAAGGAAACAGTTTCAAAAGTACAAAAGAATTACGCGGCAATAACTGATGCGTTTGGTCGTGCAGAAGCAAATTATGGCCCTATTACAGAATGGTTTAGCGGTATGGATCAAGATATACCCGGCGCATCACAAAAATTTGGAGAAAGACTTTTGGAATATATGAAAGTTTCTCAAGTTTGCGGTCAAGAGTCAGGCTGTATTGCAGATGCTCCGTTGTTGAACCCTCCCGGTGAATTTTTGATACCAAGTTTTTTGGGATATTTACAATCAACAGGCGCATATATGGCGAAATTGGCAGACGGAACATCTATTGCATTTAGATTTGAAGGGCAGGTTTGTCGTATTGGTATTGACGTTGACGGCCCGACAACAGGTGAAAATCAACAAGGTGTTGATGTATTTGAATTTAGTATAGGTCTTGACAGCGGTTCAAATGTTTATAGATACAGAGAAGTTCTTCCTTCTGCAGGCGGTTTGAATTGGACAGGCAACAGAGTTTCAGAATATGCAACAGCATGGGTTATTATGAATGGAAATTTAGATTACCTAAACTGTGGCGGCTTAAATTGGGAAACAAAAATAAGTTGTAAATAATTTTAAAATATTTAAAATCGGGGCTCAAATTATTCATTTGAGCCCCGATTTTGCAGGTTTATGGTTTTTTGAGTTTAGATTAAAATCATAGTAAATTTTTGTAACAAAACTTTGCATTTGATTAAAAAATATACTATAATAAGATACAGAAAAAGGAATAAAATCTTTTTAGTGTCAATTTTTTTTATTTAGGTGTTTTAATAATTACATAGGGTAAATTAGGATTTATAACTTGATTAATAAAGATTCATTAATAAAACAAGAAAAAGAAATCTTATATAACAAGACAATGGCGTCTAATCCTATTTCAGGTGCAGGTTTTATGCCCCGTATGTCTGCAAGTCCGGCAAGGACTACTTCAAACAGACTTTATGGCGGATATAATTTTTCAAGCGGTGAAACGAATTTTGCTGCCGATTATCGTGAAGTAATTACAGAATTAAGCAGAGCATTGGCTGGTAAAAATAATGCGGTTGATTTCTATAATTCACTTCATTCTTTGATTACCAATAAATTAGGTGCACAATTTAGTGCAATAGGTATGTTTCAGGAAAAATCTAAATGTATCAATATAAAATTAACTGACAAAGTTGGCGGAACTTATTCTTCACGCGTGTTTTTGTCAGATGATTCAAATCCTATAGTAGAAGCATTTAATACTCAAAAAACAATCATAAAACACGATTCAAAATTTTTAAAATTATCATATTTGCAAACTCCTGCTGTTGCAGTTATACCATTGATGTCTGTAAGTGAATGTTTGGGTGTAATGATAATTGGTGATAATAAAATTGAAGAAAATGCAGATTTGTATACTTTAATTGCTAATCACTATGCTCTATTTATGCACAATGCTGATTTAATGGAACAAGCAAATGCACATGCAAATACTGATTCTTTAACTTCTTTAAGCAATCACAGAGGTTTCCAAGAAATATTGTCATCAGAACTTCAAAAAGCAGAAAAGAATGATTCAACTGTTTCTGTAATTATGATGGATGTAAATAATATTTCAAAAATAAACAGAGAACTCGGTCATGCTAAAGGTGATGAAGTTATAAAATTGGTGGCTGAAAAGGTTAAACAAAATATTCGTTCAAATGATTCCGCAGGACGTTACGGCGGTGATGAAATTGCTATTGTTTTACCTGATACAGATACTAATGAAGCAAAATACTTGGCTGAATATTTAACTTACAGTTTATCATGCTGTTTTATTGATGATGTTGGCCCTGTTAAAGTTTCAGTAGGTATTGCAAATTATCCTGAATGTGCAAAAGACCAAGAAAAATTGTTAATATTAGCTGAACAAGCAATGTATATTTCTCAATCAAAAGGCTATAAAGATGGTATGAGTGCTATCATCAGTTCAGCAGATTTTAATTTCTGGGATGATGTGGCTTTACATTCTTTTGCTGAAGTATTAACAAAACGTCATGCTCAATTGGGTGTAAATTTGGAAGAAGAACTTGTAAATAGATTTGCAAATGAAGAAATTTCTTCCCAATACAGATTGGAAGAGTTAGCAACTTCATTGGCAGGAGCAATTGATGCGAAAGATCCTTATACAAAGGGTCACTCTACTTCAGTTTCAAAATATTCTGAAGCATTGGCAAGAGCTTTGAATATGCCTGAAGCAGAAGTTCAAAGAATTAAATTAGGTGCGTTATTGCACGATGTAGGTAAAATCGGTATACCTGAATCTGTACTTAAAAAACCAACCCAATTATCTGATGAAGAATGGGAAATTATGAAACAGCATCCTACTATCGGTGCAGAAAAAGTTTTAATGCAAAATGAAGCATTAAAAGATTTAATGCCAATGGTTAAATACCACCATGAACACATTGACGGTTCAGGTTATCCTTGTAAATTAAAAGGTGAAGAAATTCCGCTAGAGGCAAGAATTGTTGCTGTTGCTGACACTTACCATGCTTTAATTAGTGACAGACCTTACAGAAAAGGTTTAGGTGTTGAAAAAGCGTGTGAAATTTTACAATCAGGTGCAGGCTCTATGTGGGATGCTGAATTGGTTAGAAAATTTATTCAAATCGCACCTGCTTTGGCTACAACAATTTAGTTTAAAATTTTCAGATAATAAGTTTGTGTTTAAATAAGTACCATGCTTGTTCCTTAGGTATGAAAAATTTTTATATGCAAAAAGGATGTCCAAAATAAGGACATCCTTTCCAACAAATAATTAAAAGAGAAATTATTTGTTTGCACAACCGAAGGCGATTGTAATGTGTTCTTTAGGGTTAACTGCAGAGATTCGAGCACCTTTAGGATCAACAACATATGCGATTTCGTCGCCTGATGTTTGGAATAATCCCATAGTACCTGACAATGCAGTTCTTGTAACGTCAATAGGTGCTTTAACTGTTTCAACTAAAGAATCACCGACGCTTCTTCCCGCAGCTTTGAATTGACCTTGAGAAGTTTCACCTAAAGCGGTACCAACACCATTCGATACGTTTTCAACGGCATTACCCAAGTTTGTAACAATACCGCCTGCAGCTCTTGCAGTTGTACCAACAAGAGTACCTGCCCATGTGAATGGGAATGCAAGTGTTCTTGCTACAAAATGAGGATTTTTAGTTTTGTTTATTTGTGCCGTTAAAATTTGTTTTGGTAACTGAGCTTTGCAGTTGCCGTTTTGAATTTCAGTAAAGGCAAGTTTCAATGCACCTTTTTCTTTGCAGCCGTTTGGACGGATAACTTCTATTACTTTACCGTTTACACGAGAACCGCAAGGGAATACTTGACCATTGATTGTAACTTCTTCTAATGTTGTTGCTGCAAATCTTTGGCCAACGTGAGCTGATTTTGCATTAACTTCATCCAAAAATTCAAGTTTTAATGTAGGAATTTTTACAATTTCTTCATTTTCTAAATATACTTGTTTGCTTGTGTCAATAGGGCAAGCTGCGTTAGCTGTTTTCGGATTAGTATCGTAACCGCCTGCGACACGAACATTTTGAAGCATAGATGCAATATCGGCTCTGGATGCTGTTTTATCAGGCAAAATCATATCTGAATTTGGCAAATCTGATAATGCACCATTTTGAATTGCAGTAGCAATAGGAATTTGTGACCAGCTTGGAACTCTGCCGCCATCTTTGTATTTTGACAAAATTTCTTTAGCTTTACAATCATCAATTGAACAATTATTTAAGCCTTTTGCCATTGCAGTAAGTGCTTCAGCACGGGTTACATGGTTGTTTGGCATAAATCTTCCGTTTGGATAACCTTTCATTAATTGTTCATCTACTGCTTTTGCAATCATTGGATTAGCCCAATTTCCTGCAGGTACATCAGAGAAAATACATTTTGGTTCAAGAGCGCAGTTGTCCATGTTAAAGCCTTTTACGAGCATTGTCGCAAATTCTGCACGCGATACATTTCTGTTTGGCTTGAACATTTTATCAGGATAGCCGACTACAACGTCATTCATAGCTAATTTGTCGATATCACAAGATGCCCAGTGCTGTTCAGGAACATCAGGGAAATAATTTAGTAAATTAGCGGCTGCTCCCGTCATACCTTTTAAATTTGACTGCAAATCAAATGGCTCATAGCTTTTTTTCAATGCATCAAGTGAATTTTCAGTATGGATATCAATAGGGCAGCTTCCGTCGATATATTTTTCTTCGCCGTATACTGATACACCGTTTATTGTATTCATATCAGAATTCAAATAAGGTAATTGAGTTGCTGCACCTGTCATTGAACCTTCTGCTGAAATTGTTGCACCTGCTAAATTAGGATTTAATTGAGACTCGCTTGATGTTATAGAATTTGACATCTCACCTACATAATTATTTGTACCGTAAATCGCATTCGGATATGCATAAATTTGTTTCATATCTTTACGGTCTGTTGTTTGTGCTGATGCACAACTAGCGCATGTCGGCTGAGCTTTTTTTGCACAGCGTTCGTTTGTTTCAGTTTTACATTTGCATTTTTGTTTTACTTTATGACATTTGTCACATTTGTTTGTTACCTTTTCACAAGGTGTGCTTAATTTTGGTCTTTCGGCATTGTTGCACGGACAAGCTGCCATTGCACTTGTAACTGCTGTTCCGCTTATACCTAAAGCGATTAAAGCTGCTACTGTAAGTTTTTTAAATTTCATTTTTTCTAACCTCCTTACGGTTTGTTGTTATAACATTAATTGTTTTTTCGACTTTCTTTAAGATTATGCCCTTTAAATCAATTTATAACATTGTCGAAAGCGGTTATATAGTCAGGCTATTTAAAAATAACTTTTTGGGTAACAAATCTTTTTTATACAATAAAAAGAGCCTTTTTGGACAAAGGCTCATAAGAATAGCTGGAAGTATGAAAAAGATTTAATTATATTAAACTGCCATTTTAAAAATAATACAATTAGTCTGTTGGCTATTTTAAAGTCTAAAAAATAGCAATTGCAATTAAAGCAGACAAAATAAGCGCAGTATTAAAGTGGATAAATGAAGGGACACAAGTATCCCAAATGTGATTATGCTGACCGTCTGCATTTAGTCCTGAAGTTGGGCCCAGAGTTGTATCCGATGCGGGTGAACCTGCGTCCCCGAGAGCTGCAGCAGCGGATAAAATTACTACTGTTTCTGCCGGTGAAAAACTTAAATTTACACAAACAGGTACAAATATTACCGCCAAGATTGGAATTGTACCAAAAGACGTGCCAATTCCTATTGTGATAAATAACCCGATAAATAGCATTAACGTACTTGCAAAAATTTTGCTTTCAGGAATAATACTCATAACAGAAGTTACAAAAGTTTCTATGCCGCCTGTTGATTTTAAAACTGCAGCAAATCCTGCAGCTACAAGCATTACGAAAGCAATATAACCCATTAAATCAACGCCTTCATCAATTAAGTTATCCATTTTGTGATGTTTAATTGTTCCTGTGCCAAAGATTATTCCAAGACCGATTAAAGCACCAAGAGGTAATGATTTCGTTACAAGCTGTACAAACAAAGTGGCGAAGGCAGCAAATAAAGTTATATAATGTTTTTTTGTGAATTTTGTATTATTATTTTCGGCAGTTTCAACCTCTATATCTTTATATTCGCGTGGTTTTCTATATGTTATGAATATAGCTGTTAACAGGGCTATAAACATACCTAGACCAAGAATTATATTGTATTTCCAAACTTCAGATTTTGATATATTCATACCATTTTGAATTATGTTGTCGGCAATTAAACCCTGAAAAATCAAACCAAAACCTGCAGGAACAACAATATACGGCATTTTTAAACCAAAGGCAAGACAGCAGGAAATAGCACGTCTGTCAATTTTTAAAATATTCATTACATGTAATAAAGGTGGAATTAATATTGGAATAAACGCAATATGAACAGGTATTAAATTCTGAGAAAACATTGCAATAACTGTTAAAATCACAAACAGAATTAAAGCATTATTTTTTATTATAGCAGTAATTTTTTTTGCCAATATATTTGCAAGACCTGTTTGTGTCATAGCAGCGGCAAAAGCACCCAGCAAAATATAACTTAATGCGGTTTCAGAATTATTACCCATACCTGAAATAAATATGTTCATAATTTCAGTTATATTCATTTTTGCGCAAATTCCCGCCACAATTGCAGAAATCATTATTGATAATAGAACATTTACCTTGCATAAACATAATACGCAAAGCAAAATTATTGAAATTAATACAGGATTAATAAAAATCGTGCTATCCATAAAATAAGAATAGCACGAACATGTTATTATTATAATTTATTTAAATACCCGGTTTTAATTCATAAGGGCTCTTTGGTTTGAATTTGTTTTTATAAACTTCAACATTTGGCTGGAATACTTCAGGAAGATATTTACCTTGCTTAATTTTTGCATTTTCTCTTCTCATCATTCCTGTATATAATATTTCAAAGTGTTTTGTTTGAATATAATCACCTATTGCTTCCGGTGAAATAGAATTACCAACCACATCTAAAACTTCGACTTTAACAGGAACAGTTTCTGTATATGATGCTAAAATTGCCAGGGTATATTTACTGTAATTTGGTGAAATAGCAGGATTCATAAGTGTCATCACAACATGATAATCGTCTCTGTTATCAGGAAAGAAGAAACTTTCAGAGGCATAGTGCATGCTGTCAGGAGCCTTGCTTGCATTAAAATCAAAGTCTTTCAAAGATTCCAGGTATAGCTGTTTAATCCAATTTTCTCCTCCACCTTCAAAAAGTTTTCCGAAGTATTGTTGTTGAGTTAAATGAAATCCGTTTTTTTCTGAATAAATATTAAAAACAGCGCTTTTCATTGCTTTATTTACTTCTAAATCTGTTGAAAGTGAAATTTTAGAGGCTTTTTCTGCACTTTTCAAAATTCGCTTTGCATTTTCCTTTGAAACTCCGGCATATGCAATTGCAAAAAGACCTGCATCGTCAAACATACTAAATCTTCCGCCAACTCCATCGTGAATATACAGTTCTTTTATATAATTATTATTTTGTCCGTTTTTCAATCCGATTTTGCCTCTGAGATTTTTTTCTGTAGGGGTTTTATCTGTACAAATTGCAAAATGTTTTTGAGCTGATTTATATGCCTGATTTTCATCTTGACCAAGTTTTTTATAATAATCTACAAGCATCTCTTCAAATCTTACAAAAGCATCTTTTGTTTCAAAAGTTGTACCTGATTTTGATACAACAAGAAAGTTTAAATCTTGCACAGGACGACTAACTTCTTTCAAAAAATTATTAAAACTTACAGGATCAATGTCAGAATAGAAATAAACTTTTCCTTTGTTTCCGACACCGTTCATGTTAAGTAAAAATTCCGCAGTGTGTTTCGAACCGCCAATACCAAGAATTACCAAAGGTCTTTCTGTTTTTGTTTTTCTTGATTTCAAGGTCAAGGCTTGCGCATAAATTTCGTCTAAGTGAGATTTTCCGTTTTTAACTTCTAATTGATTTGAAGGTAATTCAACCCATTTTAAAAACTGTTTTTCATCAGAAATTCTTGAAGAGAAGTCATTTATGACATTTTCTGCCATTTTTTGATTTTTTTTGTCATCCTTTTTAATACTTTTTAAATTTTTACTAATCATAAACAGCTGAATATATGAAGGTTCTTCAGTATTTTCATCCAAAGTTTGGGATACTGCAGGCTGCTCTTTAATAGTTTGAGCAGAACTTATTTTATTTGTATCGGGATTCATCAACATTGACATTAACATTAATTCAGGTATCATCTTTTCTCCTTTTAGTTGTATAAAGTTGTATCTTCCAGTAATTTTATTTCAAATGCGCTGTTTGCAGGAATTGAAATACTTCCTCCTTTTGAAAACATCGCAAATATAGGCGAGCCCATTAAATTAACTCCATATACCGTTACTCCTGTGATTAATGTGAACGGACTCAATATAAAAGTTATTTTTTTGTTAGCAAATTTTTTGGTGGATGCCCACATTTTATCATAAAATTTCTTACCCGGTTTTGTTGTTTCAACAATATTTTTTAAATAAGAACGTTTACCTTTGATATTGTTAAAAAATATCTTTTTGTAATTTGCTTTTGTAATTTTTGCATTAATTTCCTGCGTTTTACCGTTTATTGTAATATTATCAATTTTTATTACAAGTAAACCGCCATTTCCTGTCAACTGCGGTGTATGCGAATCAACTACAACACCTGTAAATCTTGTATTTTCAGATAAATAAAAATTTTTAGTTTTTATTGGTTTAGTTAGTCTAAAATATATTTTAGCTCCTTCGCGCATTTTATCTGACATTGAGGCTGCCGAACGAACAGTAAGTTTTGTACCTCTTTTTAAAGTTATTTTTTGCCCTGTTGGTATATTAACTTCTTTTAATGTTGTTGGAATTGTTTTAGGGCCGGAATTAGTATTTGATTGAGTTTTATTATTAGTTCTTATAGGCTCAGGATTTGTAAAATCTTCATTTGATTTTATAGGAACATCGTTTTTCAAATTATCCGGCAAATCAGGCAGTAAATCCTGTTCGATTTTTTTTGTATTGTATTTTTTTCTTATTTGAGAATCAACGGAAGTATCTATGTCAAATACTGCAAAAGCAGGAAGACACAGATACATAAATGATATTATTGTTATAAAAAATTTATTTAAGTAGCTCATTAATAGCCTTAGCTGCTCTTTTTCCCGCACCCATTGCGTTAATTGCCGTAGATTCACCGGTCGGAGCAACGTCTCCGCCTGCATAAATTTTAGGAATAGATGTTAAACCTGTTTCGGCTTCAATTGTAATATATCCTTTTTTATCCGTAACAATATCTAATCCGTCAGCGTGTGCTGATTTTTGAATAATCGGATTTGGGCCTGTACCTAAAGCGACAATTACGGTATCAACATCAACAACAGTTGTTTTACCTGTTCCGACAGGTCTGCGTCTTCCGCTCTCATCAGGTTCGCCAAGTTCCATAACTTCCAGTTTTAAACCTGTAACGTAACCGTCTTCGCCTAAAATTTCCATTGGAGAATGAAGTAATTTAAAAACAACACCTTCTTCTTTAGCGTGTCTTACTTCTTCTTTTCTTGCAGGAAGTTCTGCTTCTGTTCTTCTATAAACAATAGTTACATCTTCAAAACCAGCTCTAAGTGCAGTCCTTGCAGCATCCATAGCAACATTTCCACCGCCGATTATAGCTGCTTTTTTGCCAACTCTTAGCGGGGTTGGGTATTTATCATCATTGGCATGCATTAAATTTACACGAGTTAAAAATTCATTTGCCGAATATACGCCGTTCAAATTTTCACCTGCAACGCCAAGCATTTTTGGTAAACCAGCTCCTGAGCAGATAAATATTGCGTCATATCCGTCTTCTTCAAGTTGTTTTATTGTAATTGATTTACCAACAATAACGTTTTTATTAAAAACAACACCCATTTTTTTTAGTGCGTCAAGTTCTCTGTCTAAAACTGTTCTAGGTAATCTGAAAGGAGGAATACCATATCTCAAAACTCCGCCTAATTCATGTAAAGCCTCAAAAACTGTAACTTCGTGACCGGCTTTTCTTAAATCAGCAGCAGCAGTTATGCCTGCACACCCTGAACCTACAATGGCAACCTTTTTACCGCTCGGTTTAATTTCTGTTTCAGCGGCTTTTGTCGCGTCTCCAACATATCTTTCCAATGCTCCGATTGCAACTGAATCACCTTTTATGCCTAAAACACATTTACCTTCACATTGTCTTTCTTGTGGACAAACACGCCCGCAAACAGATGGAAGCATGCTTGATTCTCTAATTATTTCACCTGCTTTTTCAATGTTATTTTCTTTTACTTGTTGAATAAAAGCAGGAATATTAATATTTACCGGACATCCTGAAACGCATCTTGGATTTTTGCAATTCAAACATCTTGATGCTTCAAGGTGAGCCTGTTCGTCTGTCAAATTATCTTCAACCGGATCAAAATTTGTTTTTCTAACCATCGGATCTTGTTCTTGTTGTCTTTGTCTTTCTATTGTCATATTATTTCCCCTAAAGTTTTCTTCAATTTTAAATCAAAAAAATCTTCAGTGCAAATTGTTAACAATAAAAAGGTGCCTTGGGGCACCTAAGAATTTTATAAGAGTGATTATGAAACATTAAAATTTTAAACGAGTAAAATGGCAGAGCGTGACATAGCATAACAAAAATTTGCTCTGCCAATAGACTCGTTATATAAGTCCGATTATTCGGATACTTTTGTAAATTTAGTTTTTTACTAAAATCTTTAGTGCCTTAGTATCTTTACCAATGGATTGCTTCGCTTCGCTCGCAATGACGGTCAGTTCACCGTTCACCGTTCACTGTTCACAACTTAAGCGAATGTTTTGAAAGAATCTTCAACGTTTTTCTTACATACTGCTTTAACTGCATCTATTTCAGTTTGAACAGCGTTATGTTCAGTATCAAGTTGTTTAAGTTTTAATTCAAGTTCTCTGTCTTGAGCTTGAACAATTGATGTCTTGGCATTGATATTATTCATTGCTTGTTCATACAGGTATGATTGATATGTATATTCGTTCATTGCATCTTCATAACCTGCATCATCGGTAATGGTATTTGCTTTTACGGCATAATCTTCACCTTTATAATTGAAGCTTTGTACACGATTATTTGCGTCTCTTGATATTGTTACAGGAGTGTAGCTGTCTTCTTTGTAGACATCAATATCACTTGCGGTATAATATACACAATGTCCATCACCGCCTGAAGCTTTTGCTGCTTCAATGTCTTTTTGTGTGTAATACTGATAAACAGGTTTCTCTTCTGTACCAACATTAGTTACATATACAGGATTTGTTCCGTTTTCTGATAAATAATCGTAGGCATCTTTGTGTGTACCGCTAGGATCTACATATTCGAGTGTAGCTGTTTTACCTTTATATGTTTTTATCGTTGAACCTTCATAATTTGGCCCGCCGTCAGAATATGAAGTTACAGGTGTTGCAGTTGTAATGCCTGAAATTACAGAGGTGTCAAAATATATATTACTACCAGAAATAGAATATAATGTACTGCCATCACCTAATTGTGTCCATGCTGATTTTGCAGGTTCAGTAGTCGGTGCGGTTGTTATTTTATCCAAAGCTATCCAAGTCGAACCATTTGTTGAATATTTAAATGTACCGCCATCTTCTTTAACTTGATATACAGTACCGTCATCAGCTTTCATATAATGTGAATCTGCAGTTGTACCTTGAACATCAGAGCGTTGACTAGTAGAACAAGCAGGGAATCCGATTTCAGTTTTTGTGTAGTTGAATATAACTGTATATTCTCCAGGTGTTGATGTTTTTGCAAATTGCGCAACTGTTGCTTGTGTATCAAAACTGCCGGGTATAGTAAATGAGTATTCAACTTTTGTGTAATCCTGTGTATTTGGTGGTACAGGAACTTGCAATGTTAACATTTGATTGTACAAATTGGCTGACTCATTTGACAATTCTGTTCTTTGTTGGTTAATTTGCTGACCTTGGTATTCTATATTTGTTTTTCTTGCGGTAAGATTTAAAAATCTTGCCTGTGATGCTGCCATGCCCATAATTTTTTCTCCTATGCTATGTCATTCTTTACATCGGTATATTTAATGATGAATTTAGAAAAATCAACATGATATCCTCCATTCGATGTAAATATTTTTTAAGAAAAGTTTAAAACCCTGTTATAGTCGGATGATTTAAAGTGTGAATTTTTAATTAAACAACGTATTGAATACTACTTGCGCTTGGCACTAAGAATTTCACAATACAAAACAACCCCTCACCCGAATTTTTAATATTCGAGCGTGCTCTCATATTAAAATTCTACCCTCTCCCGACGGGAGAGGGATTAGGGAGAGGGGACAACTATATCAGTTCACAGTTCACTACTCACAATTCACAATTAGCTAGTGCCTTTATCAATGGATTGCTTCGCTTCGCTCGCAATGACGGTCAGTTCACCGTTCACCGCTCACTGTTCACAGTTTAAGCAAATGTTTTGAAGGAGTCTTCAACGTTCTTCTTGCATATTGATTGAACTGCTTCTGCCTCAGTTTGAACAGCGTTATGTTCTGTATCAAGCTGTTTAAGTTTTAATTCAAGTTCTCTGTCTTGAGCCTGAATAATTGATGTTCTGGCATTAATGTTGTTCATTTCTTGTTCATATAGGTATGATTTATATGTATACTCGTTCATTGCGTCTTCATAAGCTGACTGATCGGTAATAGTATTTGCGGTCACGGCATAATCTTCACCTTTATAATTAAAGCTTAATACACGATTATTTCCGTCTCTGGCAAGAGTAACACCTTTATAGGAATCTTCTTTGTAAACCTCAATATCGCTTGCGGTATAATATACACAATGTCCATCACCGCCTGAAGCTTTTGCTGCTTCAATGTCTTTTTGTGTGTAATACTGATAAACAGGTTTTTCTTCTGTTCCTGTATTTGTTACCCAAATTGAATTTGTAGCGCTTCCGCCAAGAGCACTATAGGCGTCTTTATGTGCACCGTTAGGATCTACATATTCGAGTGTTGCTGTTTTACCTTTATATGTTTTGATAGTTTGACCTGTATAATCTGCACCGGCATCGGAATATGAAACTATTGGTGTTGGTGTTGTAATTGTTGTGATGTCTGATGTTTTAAAATATTTTTTATCACCGTTAACATAGTACAATGTCGTGCCATCTCCCAGTTTATCCCAGGCAGATTTATCAGGTTCAGTTGTTGGTTCTGTCGTAGTGGTGTCTAATGCAGTCCAAGTTGAACCATTATCTTTTGAATATTTAAATGTACCGCCATCTTTTTTAACTTGATATACAGTACCATCATCAGCATACATAACCTGAGATGTCGAAGTTACAGATTCAACGTCGGAACGTTGACTTGTAGAACAAGCAGGGAATCCGATTTCAGTTTCCGTATAGTTAAATATTACAGTATATGTTCCGTCAGAATCTTTTGAGAATTGTGCGACAGTTGCCGGTGTGTCATAACTGCCAGGAAGTGTAAAGCTATATTGAATTTTTGTATAATCTTGCGTGTTTGGAGGTACAGGAACCTGAAGTGTCAACATTTGATTATACAAATTCGCAGATTGATTTGATAGTTCTGTTCTTTGTTGGTTAATTTGTTGCCCTTGTAACTCTATATTTGTTTTTCTTGCGGTAAGATTTAAAAATCTTGCCTGTGATGCTGCCATGCCCATAATTATTTCTCCTGTGCTATGTCATACGGTTACATCGGCATGTTTAATGATGAATTTAAAAAAATCAACATGATATCATTCGTTTGATGTAAATTTTTATTAATGGTTAAATAGTTGGACAGAAACATTAGTACCTTAGTGTCTTAGTAACTTAATGCCATTAAAAATATTTGTATTTAATTCTTTTAAGTGGTATAAATTATATATAAGACATTTTGAAAGGGATATGTATGGAAAAAAATAACGAAACTTTGCATGTTTTAAGACACTCAGCATCGCATATTATGGCACAAGCAGTTCAAAGCCTGTTTCCTCATGCAAAATTGGCAATAGGCCCTGCAACCGATTCAGGATTTTATTATGATTTTGATTTAGATGAACATACTTTTACTCAAGAAGATTTAGTAAAAATTGAAGAAAAAATGAAAGAAATTCTAAAACAAAATCTTTCATTTGAAAAAGTTTCTGTTGAAGATGTTGACGCACAAATTAATGAATTTAAATCGCAAGGCGAAATCTATAAAGCTGAATTATTGGAAGAACACAGAAATGATGGCCCTACTTTATATTTAACAAAAGATAAAGACGGAAATGTTTTGTTTAATGACCTTTGTGCAGGCCCTCACGTTCCAAATACCAGCTATATAAAGGGTAACGCTATCAAGTTATTAAAAATAGCAGGTGCTTACTGGAGAGGTAATGAAAAAAACAAAATGCTTCAACGTATTTATGCAACTGCATTTTGGAATAAAGAAGATTTGGAAAATTATCTTCATGTACTTGAAGAAGCTGAAAAGCGCGACCATAGAAAACTTGGCACTCAATTAGATTTATTCTCCGTAAGGGAAGAAATAGGCGGAGGACTTGTTTTATGGCATCCTAATTTGGCAACTGTTCGTGAAGAGATAGAAAATTATTGGAGAACAGAACACAGAAAAAGAGGTTATGTAATTGTAAATACTCCTCAAATTGCAAAATCTAAATTGTGGGAAATCTCAGGACACATTGACCACTACAGAGAAAATATGTTCTTTATTCAAAAGGAAAATGAAGACGATGAACAATATATTGTAAAACCAATGAATTGTCCGTTCCATATAATGATTTATCAGGCAAACAGACACTCTTATCGTTCATTACCATTAAGAATGGCTGAATTGGGTACAGTTTACAGAAAAGAAAAATCAGGTGCTTTATCAGGTTTAACTCGTGTTCAAGGATTTACTCAAGATGATGCCCACATTTTCTGTACTCCTGAACAATTAGTTGACGAAATCAACGGAATTATTGATTTTGTTGCTGATACAATGGATATTTTTAAAATGAGTTTTGAAGTTGAATTGTCAACAAGACCTGAAAGTTATGTAGGAAAACTTGAAAATTGGAATTTGGCGGAAGCAGGCTTAAAAGAAGCTATGGACAGACGCGGAATGAAATATGACATAAACGAAGGCGATGGCGCGTTTTATGGTCCGAAAATTGACTTTAAAGTTAAAGATGCTATCGGCAGAACTTGGCAATGTGCAACAATTCAGTTAGACTTTAACTTACCTGAAAGATTTGATATTAAATATCAGGACAAAGACGGTCAATTAAAAACTCCGGTTATGCTTCACCGTGTAATTTTCGGTTCAATGGAACGTTTCCACGGAATTTTAATAGAACACTTTGCAGGCGCATTCCCTACTTGGCTTGCTCCTACGCAAGTCTCTGTCGTTCCTATTTCGAACGAAAAACACGCAGATTTTGCGGAAAATGTTTACAAAAAACTTCGTGAAAACGGCATAAGAGCAATACTTGATGACCGTTCTGAAAGCATGAATTACAGAATTAGAGAAAATTTACAGGATAAAAAAGTACCATATGTTGTTGTTGTCGGCGATAAGGAACAAGAGTCAAACTCTGTTGCTATAAGACAAAGAGGCGTAGGACAAATCGGTACTAAATCTGTTGATGAATTTGTTGAAATGATTTTAGACGAAATTAAAACCAGAAAATGTTAATTGACGCATCGATTTCATCAGATAAAACGAATATATTAGTTGAAGAGTATGCCCGACTTATTAATTCGGGCATTTCTTCAAATGAAATTTTAGTTCTTGTTAATAACTCATCAGCAAAAGAAAGATTTACAGAAAGAGTTTTAAATCAAATAAAAACAGATTGTGTCGAAAAAATTCAAATATACTCGTTTTTTGGACTTGTTTACAACACTGTTATTGATAATTGGGCTTATTTAGAAAACATGCTCAATAATGGTAAATCGGTTGTAATTCCAAATATGATTGGATTAGAAATTTCTCAATTTTTATTAAAAGATATAATCAAAGATGTAAAATTCGAAGGATACAATTCAAAAAAATCATTATTGCAGCAGCTTTTTAGACGCTATTCATTGATTATTCAAAATAATTTAACGGATGAAGATGTAAAATGGCGTTCAGAGCAGGTTTTGAGGGAAGGTTTTTTTGAAGATACACAAAAAGCTATAAAATCTTTACTGTCTAAAACACTTAATTTAAGAAGTTTTGATTATCTGCGGCAAACATTATTGTTTAATTATTTATATAAAAATACTAAAGTGTTTGAAAATATAAAATATATATTCGTAGATGATGCTGATGAAATAACTCCTGTTTGTTTTGATTTTATTTCATATATAAAACCGCAGTTGGAAGAATTGTATGTGGTTTGCGATAAAAAAGGCTCCAGCCGAAGCGGTTATTTAAGTGCTGACAAAAATATATATAACAAATTTGAAAAATTAACAAATGAAAAATTCAAAGAACTCAGTTCAAAGTCAAAAATGGCGGAAGATGCGGAAAATCTTTACGAAAATATTTCAAAACGAGAACTTTGCAGATTAAAATATTTTTCTCATATATCTCCTTCAAAACGTGCTTCAATGATAGATTTAGCAATTTTGAGAATTCAAGATTTTTTGAAAGCAGGCTTTAAAGCTTCAGATATTGCAATTATCACGCCGATTGTTGACGATATGTTAAAATTTTCGTTAAAAGAAAAATTTAAAAATACAAATTTGTTATTTTTATCAGGAAGTGAAAAATTAATTCAAAATTCTTATGTTTATTCTGCGCTGACAATTTTGAAATTAAATACAGAATTAAAAGATAAACTTACAGAATTTGATTTGAGAGTAATTTTATCAGAAGTTTTGGAAATTCCGATAAGGCATTGTAAGGATATCCTTGAACAATTTGAGAAAACAAAAAAACTTATAGATTACGAATTTAATAATTTAGAATATACGCAAAAGTATGAAAAATTTAGAAATTTGGTAGACGAATTAAAGAATAATAATTCAAGACCATCAGAACAAGTTTATAAAATATACAAAGAATTATTTGATTTTTACGGTGCAACACGAAACGAAATAAATAAATTTTCATTTTTAATAAAAGAATTGCAAGATTTTGAAGCTGTTTTTGGTGATGAAATAAAACTTGAAGATGTAATTTTACAAATTGAAAATTCGGTTATTGCGGAAAATCCATATTCAACACTTGAAATAAACGACAATGACTTAATTGTGGCAACTCCGCAAAAAATTATTGATAATCAAATTCAGACAAAATTCCAATTGTGGCTGGATGTTTCATCTCAAGAATGGATAAAAACAGATACAGGACCTTTGTATAATGCGTGGGTTTTTCAATCTGATTGGTCAAAAGAAAATTATACAATAGAAGACGATATCGAACTCAGTTCGCAAAAAACGGCAAGAATGCTGAGAAAACTAACTCTTTGTGCAAAAGAATTTGTTTATACTTTTTCAAGTCTGTTCGACAGTTCAGGGGTTGAAAATTTTGGCGGAATAGAACAATACTTTAAACAAGATAATGAAAAAAAATCTTCAATCGGTTTTAAATTTACACCTCGTGAAGACCAAAAACCTGTTTTAAAGTATAAAAAAGGAAATATGGCGATATCTGCTGTTCCAGGTGCAGGGAAAACAACTATACTTCTTGCTTTAATAATAAAATTATTAAATGACGGAATAAACCCTGAAAATATATTTGTTTTAACTTATATGGAATCCGCTGCGCGTAATTTTAGAGAACGAATTAAAAATATAAATCCTGAAAATTCTAAATTACCAAATATAAGTACAATTCATGGTCTGGCATTAAGAATTCTAAAAGATAATTCTAATTTTGAAAGACTTGGTTTGTCTTCTGATTTTGAAATATGTGACGATTCTCAACGCGGGACTATTATTCAAAAGGCCGCTTCTGCATTAAAGTTAAAGAAAAAAGAAACAGAAGACTTTGACCGAGCTATATCAGTTTTTAAACTTGGCGGAGGCGTTTTGCCAAAGACTTCAGAAAATAAAAAACTTCAGCAATTTATTGAATTTTTTAATATTTATCAAAATGAATTAAAAACTAATAATTTGATTGATTATGATGATATGCTTATTTCTTCGGTAAAATTACTGGAAGAAAATGAAGACATCTTAAAATATTACCAAAATCTGTGTGAATATATTATAGAAGACGAGGCTCAGGATTCTTCCGCAATTCAACAAAATTTGATAAAATTACTGACAGGAAAGCACAAAAATTTAATTCGCTGCGGTGATATTAATCAAGCAATTACAACGACATTTTCTAACGCCGATACAGAAGGATTCAGACAATTTATTAAAGACAGTAAAAGTGTAGAGATGGATTGTTCTCAGCGCTGCTGCCATGATGTTTGGAAATTGGCCAATAATTTAGTTACATTTGCTGATAAAAATGAAAGTTATAAAAATGCTTTTTACAGAATATTCATGAAGCCGGTAGAAGGTAAAAATCCGATATCAAATCGTGCAGTTAGTGCCGTTATTTTTGACAATAGTCTTGCAGAAAAAAATTATATACTCAAACAAATAAAAGAAATTCTTATAACAAAACCGACATCAACTGTCGGAATATTATTGAGAACTAATTATCAAGTTAAAGAATGGCTATCTTTTATAAATAATGCAGGTTTTAAAAGTATTTCCCGTTCGGAATCTCTTGAACAAAAGGGTGTATATAGAACAATATATTCAATTTTAAAAATTATTGAAAATCCGTTTGATAATGAAGTTATCGCAAGTTCGTATGAAATTCTTGCTGAAAACGGATTTTATAAATCCAGAATGCAGGCAGATATAAGAAATTTAAGTATTCCGTTTATTTTGTCAGATGTTGATGAAATGGATATTTCTTTGGCATTGTACTATTGGGATGTAATTTATTGGCTTAATTTTTCATCGCTGCCGATAGAAGAACTTGCAGTAAAAATTGGTCTAAATTACTATAAAAGCGATATTGAAAAATCTAATGTTTATTTAATTTCTACTCTAATAAAAAGATTATCATCTTCAAATAAAAATTTTAATACTGTATTAGAAAAATTATCTGCACTTGCAAAACGTCCAAATCTGAGCGGTTTTAAATTTTTCTCGGAAGAGGATGAATCTGACAGAGAATTTTTATCAGGAAAAATTCAGATTATGACCTATCATAAATCAAAAGGTGATGAATTTGATTATGTTTTTATACCTGAATTTACAGAAAAAATGTTGTCAATCGATTTAAATCAAATGAAATTAAACGACAATACAGATTTTATTGAGCAAGTCAGAGGGTTAAATCCAAGTTATAATAAAAAATCCGAAATTGAATTAAAAACAGAGCAAGTTGCGGAAAATCTGCGCTTACTATATGTTGCAATTACAAGAGCCAAGAAAAAATTATTTTTTACGGTTTCTAAAGAAACAAAATCTTACGGAAAAGTTTTACAGCAAGAACCAAGTATAATATTTGAAAAATTATTAAAAGGAGTTTATTTATGATAATTTCTCCTGCCATGTTAAAAGTTTTTGAAGAATGTCAGCAAAAATTTATTTATATGTATTTAGACAAGATAAGTTTGCCGCAAAATAAATATTTTTACGAAAAAGGTAAAAATATTCATGCTATTGCAAGTTATTTTTTAAAAGGTCAAGATACTAAAAAAATAGAAATGGCATTAAACGGTGAAGAAAAAAGTATTTGGAATTATTTAAAATCGACAAAGTATTTTAAATATGACGTCATAGGCAGTGAATACCAACTATCTTGCAAAATTGATAATGAGTGGATTGGCGGACGTTTAGATGCTTTAGTTAAAAATGGAGAAGATTATTATATATTAGATTATAAAACAGGTTCTATTCCGCAAAATCCGCAATATGATTATCAGACAATGGTTTATTTACTTTGCGCGGACAAAAAAATAAAAAAATATAACTCTCTTTCTTTTGTGTACTTGGATTTAAAAAATAATGATGAAAAATCAATAAAATTTTCAAAAGAAATTCAAAAAGAATACATTGAAAAAATTACAAAAACTTTAAATAAATTACTTCTTGTAAAGAAATTTAGAACGGAAATGTTAAAAAATAATAAGTGTAATTGTGACTATTATTGCATTTGTAGAAAAAATTGATATAATAAACTTATTACTTTGATAGTAAAAACATGTTACAAAAGTTTACAAAATGGCGCAAATTTAGCATTTTTCATGGTTTTCATGACTTTTATAATATGTATAGGTACATAGGAATATAGTGTAGTAAAGTAGGAAATGGCAAATTACGTATCATCAATTATATCTTTAGTAGGTAACTTTGAAAAGGCTAAAGATGGAAATATTTTAAGACACGCTTCAACAGTTGGTCATGCTTCTAAATTGATTACAAAACTTGCATCAGGTCAAGGTACCGACGCAACAACAAAGCTTTGTTCAACGCTTGTTGACGGTTTTGAAAAGGTAACCGAAGGAAGCAAAATTGGAAGTGCTGTTAGAAAAGGTGTTAAATTATGCAGAAATACTGACCCGATTTCAGGTATTTGTGCTGGTATAAGAGTTTTAAAATCTAAAACTCCTGCAAGAGCATTATTAGAAGAAGGAAGTGATTTTGCAGGTATGTTGATTGTCGAAGGTGCGATGATAAAACATGCAAAAAGTATTGCTAATATAAAAGGTATAAAACAAGCAAACGATGCAATGGTTAACTTTTGCACTAAAAAAGGAGGTCCGCTTGCAGTAGTACCGGCGATAGTTTACGGTGTAGCATTTACCGTAGGTTCAATGGTTGGTTCGGCAGCATTCAGAAAAGCCGGTTCCTGGGTAGCGGATAAGCTGGGATTAGAAAAATCTGATCCACCTGATAATCACAAAACAGCGGATGGAAAATACAAAAAATATTATTTCGGATAATAAATAAGGTAAATAAAACAAAATGTCATCAAATTATATTTCAGAATCAATATCATTAGTAAGAAACTTAAAGAAAGCAGCAAACGGCGATAAACTTGCAGCATATTGCGCAACAGGTAACGCAGTTAAAGTTGTTCAAAAGTTAGCTAAAGTTGATAACAGCTGGGGACAAGCAGCAAGAGGTGTTGTTGATTCATTTACAAAAGCTGCTGAAAACAGTGATTCTATGAAAACTGCAAATTTATTTGTAAATGTTGCAAAACAAGGTGACGAAATCGGAATGTGCAAATCTGCAGTACAAGTTTTCCAATCAAGTTCTCCATTGAGAAAAGGTATTGAAGAAACTTTAGGCTGGAGTGCTAAATTCGCGGCAAAACATGTTATGTTACATAACGTTCCAAAATTTATTCAAAATACAAAATGTTTAAATTCAGTTGCTCAAAAAGTTGGTGACTTTTCTAAAAATACAAAGGGCATGGGACAATTACCTGCTTTAATTTCAGGTGTAGCTTATTCATTAGCAACAATTTACGCTCCTAAATATGCAAGAAAAGCCGGCGGCTGGATTTGTGATAAATTAGGTGTAAAACCTTACGAAGAAGATAAAAAACAAGCTTAATTTTAAAAAAACATAAATTTGTTTTATAATACTGGTATCAGTAGTTTATAAAACATGAAAAAGATAGGAATATTAATAGTATTTATTTGTGTTTTTTTGGTTGCATCGCCTGCGAATGCAATAAAAATCGGCTTGATTACAAATGTTGATTCTTTGCGATTAGGCGCATCTACAGCTGCACCTATAATTAATTCGCACACAAACAGAATGATTTATACGCTTGACCCTATGCGAAATTATGAATTCAAAGCGTATAATAACTACATTGCAATTAAGATTTCCGGAAAATATTATAATTTAGATTCAGATGAGGTTGCTGTAAGACCTGCGGTGAATGGTTTTGTAAGTGCTAAAAATAAATGGTATCGCGGAATATTTATTATTAAAAACATAAATGGCCAGCTTGTATTGATAAATAAACTGGAAATAGAGGAATATTTAAGAGGTGTGGTCCCTGCGGAAATGCCTTCAAAATGGGAATATGAAGCTTTAAAAGCTCAAGCAATAGCCGCAAGGAGTTATGCGTTAGCAAATTTAGGAAAACGGTGGAAATACGGATATGATTTAAAAGATACACCTGAAGATCAGGCTTATAACGGTGCTTCAGCTGAAACAGAAGCTACAAATCAGGCTGTTGCGGATTCTTACGGTATAGTACTGATTTATGATTTAAAAATTATACCTGCATATTATTCGGCATCTGCAGGCGGATATACAAAAGCTGCCGGACAAGTTTGGGAAAGGGATTTACCTTATATAAGAGCCGTTCCGTCTTACGATGATAATATTAAAAAGAACGGGCATGGTGTAGGTATGTCTCAGCATGGTGCCAATAATCTTGCTAAACAAGGTTATAACGCATATCAAATATTACAATATTTTTACCAAAATATCAGTTTTGCAAGAATAAAACAAGAATATTATAAATAAAAATAGGGCCGTAAAGCCCTTTTTAATGTAAAATCTTATTCCTTATTTCCTCATCTCTCAATTCAGAGCTTTGCTCTGTAATCTTTTAATCCAATTTAAATTGTATAAATATATTATAAAAAAACTTGCCATATTACCTCAATTAAATGTATGATTATTTTATGGATATCAGAAAAAAATTATATCAGATGTTTATTTTAGGATGCAGAGGCGGAGATATTAAAACTGCATTAAGTGAAGGTTTAGGCGGAGTAATATTTTTTACTGACGACATTTTGAGTAAAAATGAATTTCAGAATTTAATTTTGGATTTGAAATCCGTTTCTAAGATATCACCATTTTTGTCTATTGATCAAGAAGGCGGAAGAGTTGAGCGAACTCAAAATATTTGGGGCGGAAAAAAATATTTAAGTGCAAAATTTGCTTACGAAAAAGGATTAGATTTTTTAAAAAAACAAACTCAGGATATATCGGATGAACTAAAAGAATATGGAATAAATTTAAATTATGCTCCTTGCTGTGATGTAAATACTAACCCTGAAAATCCGATTATTGGAGAAAGAGCGTTTTCTAGTAATCCTAATGAGGTTATAAAAGGGGCAGAAGTTGTAATTAAAACATACAGAAAAAACCGTATAATTTCCTGTATAAAACATTTTCCGGGACACGGCGATGCAAACTGCGATAGCCACCTGACACTTCCGACAATTGATTTATCCTTGGAAAATATGGAAAAATATCACATTCGTCCGTTTAAAGAACTTATAAAACAAGATTTAGCTGATATTGTTATGGTTGCTCATTTACACTGTCCTTGTTTTGATAGTAAAGTTATTCCTTCATCTTTGAGTAAAAATGTTATAGATTATTTAAGAAAAGATTATGACGGCGTAATTTGCTCAGATGACATGGTTATGAAAGCACTGGATAATTATGAAAATGCTTGTGAAACCGCAATCAGAGCAGGTGTGAATCTGTTTTTATACAGATATTGCGATGAAAAAACAATAGATATAATTGAAAATATTGCAGCAAAAGCCAATAATGATAAGACACTTCAAGAATGTATTGAAGTGTCTTACGAAAAAATTATTTTACTTAAGAAAAAATATAATTTATTATAATGAAGCCATGTAGTCATAAATTATCTTTGAAGCTTGTTGAATAAATAATTTTCCTTGAGGTGAATTGTAAGGTCTGTTAGCTAAAATTGCAACAATATATTTTTTACCGTTTGGCATATAAACAATACCTGCATCACCAAGCATTGTGCCAATATCACCTGTTTTATGAATAAATTTTGCGCCTTGACCAAGTCCTTGCGGTATTAGTCTGTCATTTTTAACGTGTCCCATATAATCAAATATATATTCTCTTGATGCAACACTTAAAAATTCTGGACTGTCCATGTTAAATAACATTGTTGCTAAATCATCAGTTGTTGTTTTGTTTGTACCCCCTAAATCAGGAAGCCATGTTTGAACGTGGGTATTTTTAAGTCCCCAAGAACGGATGTCTGAGTTTACTGCAGTCATTGAACCTAATTTCGCCATAAGCATATTTGTTGCAGAATTATCAGATTCTTCTATCATAACTCTTGCTAAATCATCAATTGTAAGTTTTTTTCCGTCAGCTGCAAATTGAAGACTTCCTGAACCGGATGCCTTATAGTAATGTGTAAGCATCATTTCATCATAAACGGTTAATCTTTTTGCTTCAACCGATTTAAATAAACTGATTAGAACAGGTATTTTAATAATACTTGCTGCTGAAAAAATTTCGTTGCTGTTAACTTCCGCATATTTTCCGGTATCATAATCCCAAACTGTAATTGCCGGATGAATAGACGGATATTGCTTAGTCAAATTTTTAAGACTATTTTCTAATGCAGACATGTTTTCTGTTTTGTAAAGCGGGACCATTGCCGGTTTTTTAGTAGCAGCTCCCGCAAGAGCACGTCTGTTGTTAAAAGTTGTGTTAGACAAATAATTTGTTGTAGGCAGAGCTAAACTGTAGTAGTCTGTTTTTATATGCGAATAATTTTGTTTACCTGTAAAAATAGGCATAGAAACCTGATGGAAAACTGTAGGCAAAATAAAATAACCGATACAAGCAAGAAAAGACAATGTTATTAGTTTAGCAATCGGATTTGTTTTCTTACGTTGAATTTTTCTCGCATCTTGAATACGTTTTACCGGTCTTTTCTTTCTCACAGGAACATCCACATAAGAATAAGCTTGCGGATAACCGTAATATTGAATATAATTTTGTTTTCGTGCCGTTTGTGGCATTAAAATTCTCCCTACCCAAACTAATAATATAAATATATATTACTATTTTAATTAACATTTGAAAATAATCCATTTGATGTATTTTTTGCTTGCATTTAAATTTTTTCGTGCAATAATCAAATTACGGTCATCTTAAGAGTAGTAGTATTATTTATACTTATTAAACCGCGTTACACCCTTAAGTAAAGAAAAAGAAAGTGATATCTCATATTAATGAGCACTCCTGAATTTAATTTTAAATATTTAAAAGAAAATGCCACTGCAGGTAGCTGGCGTCGCGGATACGAGTATTATACAAAAGATATGATACTTGAATCTTATCCTGAAAAAAACTTTTATATGGGAAAAGTAAAAGGAAGTTTTCAGGATTCATATAATACTGATTTAATTTTCAAAAAGAATAAAGTTGAAGCAAGATGCAATTGCCCGTTAAAAGAAGAATGGTGCAAACACGCAGTTGCAGTTGCTATAAAAGCAATTGACGAACACGCTTATGAAGATTGGCTTGAAACAAAATTCGGAATTGAACCTGATTACAGCGATGAAAATACAACTTTAGCAGAACCGCCAAAAGGCAATTATATTTTCCACTTTAATCCAAAAAGAAAACCTAATTTCTTTTCTATTCTTGTAATGTCAAGAACAACAGGCAAAGTTGTAAGAGCAATAGAACCAATACTTCTGGGTTTAATTGAGGCTCAAAAAAATGATTCGACTTTTATATTGAACGAATCTCAAAAAGTAGAGGTTGCAATTTTTCAACAAATTTTAAAAACAGCACGTCAGGATAAAAAAGCGGGTTGGTATGATATACCTATTCCGAAATTTGCACCGATGTTTCCGCTATTAGCAAGTGCTGATGAAGTTTTAGACGAAAAAACAAAACAATTAATTCGGTTTACTAATCAGGAATGGCGTTTAGTTTTGTCGGTAAATGTATCTCAAGCAGGTAATATAACACTTGAAATGTACTGGAAACGACCTGATAAAGATGACATTATACCTTTTGAAGAAGTAAGATATTTTTCAAGACAAATTAAATGGGGCAGATACAAAAATGTTATCTTCCCGACAAACGTATCAATGAATGTAGTTCCGCAAAATCTTTTAAAATCAACGTTTACAGATTTAAAAGATACGGAAAGCGGTAAATTTATTTACGAAGAACTTCCAAAATTACAGGAAGTTATTGATGTTGAAGTTTCAGAAACAATCAGCAAATTATTTTTAGAACAGCGTCCGCCTAAAAATATCGTAACTTTAGGAATTGATTACGACCAATCTTTAAAAGCCTCTTTAGAGTTTGAATATGATGGCGTTAGAGTTCCGTTTTCAAAAACAGTTGATAAAACCCCTTATGTAACCGTAAAACGTAAAGAAGACGATATGGTTTACTGGGTAAAAAGAAATATTAAACACGAAATTGAAGCATATCAAATGCTTTTAGCATGCAGATTTGTTCCTATGCAAACAAATAACTTAGGAATGGATAAAGAAAATGCAATTGATTTTTACAATTATTATATGAACAAAGCAGGCGAAGGCTGGGTTTTTGAAGAAAAAGATGATGTAAGCTTTTTCAAACTTGTTGAAGAACCTTTTAAAATGTGTGCTAAGATTGATTTTTCACAAGATTCAAAAGATAGTTTTGAAATTCAACTATA
>CAYLHN010000002.1:0-48095 GCA_964383455.1 uncultured Muribaculaceae bacterium
AAAAATTTTATTTTTAATAAAAAATGCTAATAGCAATATAAAATAAATTAACAATGTAATTATATTTTCAGGTAGATTTAAAAATATTAAACTTTTAAAGAAATCAATTCCCATTTTACCGGAAATAATTTCACTTGACGCTCCAAACAACTGAGTTAAAACAGCTGCCGCGCCAATTGTCAAAATTATTAAAGGTAAAATAACATTTTTCTTGGATTTTATTAAGTCATACAAAAACAATACTCCAAAAACAGTAGCACCAACTATTGCCATCAAACTTGTATTTGCACATAAAACTAACAATAATGCATACCAATTAGGATGATTTAATTTACTTTTGTCCATTGCTGCAAGCGCAAAAAGAAACATTATGCCGATGGCATAACATCTGGCTACTACCGAATACAAGCCCAAGAAAGGAAAACTAAAACTTATAAAAAATTTAACCCAATTGTTAAACGGAGCCTTAAGCCATAAAATTAATATTGCAACAAAACAAAATAACCAATTCAATAAAAGCATTGAATAAGGATACAAAAAATTAGTTTTAGCAAACGGCATTAAACACAAAAACCAAAGAAATGTATGACCTTCAGTTTTCATCAACCTTATTATTTCAACAAAATTTAACTCTTGTGCAATTATCCAGGCATGAGCCTCATCATACCAAGGAGAATGGTTAAAAACACGAATTAACGTTATTGAACACCATAGCAATAAAGCTATTATCATTCCCCAATTTTGTTTTTTCAGCATTTCCATAAACACATTATACTTAAAAAGAGATGAATTTTAAATTCATCTCTTTTAATATTTATTAAGCTCTTTGTCCCCAAGTTCTTGTTGTTTGAGGTTGAGTTTTTCTCATTTCAGTAAGAACGTCTTTTATTATTTCACCGCAAGTTCTGCCTGTACCATCCTGTGACATTTCAATTTCAATTTTTTTCATCATTTTTGCTTTGTCACGGAAATTAATTTTACTGTTGTTTGAAACACTTACGTTATTATTAGCGGCTTCGTAGATTGTCTTTGCATCTTTTGCAACTTGACCGTCAATTTTTACAGTTAATTTAGATTTAAAATTTAAACCTTTCATTGATAAGTTTGCACCTGCAGCTGCTGCGTGTCCTCCGCCTCCGAATACAGTTGCCAAGACTTCAGCTGCGTTAGTTTGTCCGCCTGAACGGAAAGAAAAACTAATCATATTTTTATCAGCTATTTGAGAAAATTTGTTTATAGAACCTTCAACCTGATTTTGAGCCATAAATACTGCAACTCTGTCTTTATCATATGGTGAACGGTAAGTTTCTGCAGCTCTTTCAGAATCTGTTACAGGATTTGGGTTAACTCTTGAAAAACTTGGATCAGCTTTTAATGCTGACATTACTTCACTGTTTTTAAATGCGTTATAAACATCAGTCATTTGAACATTTTTATCTTGTTTTTTAGCTTCTTGCAAAATGTTATCCATAACATCATATCTTACGCTCATCATACCTAAACCGATTTCAGGATACATTTCACGACCTCTCAATGCCATTTTTAAAACAGCATCTTTTGGTCCTAAGTTATTTGTCAATGGATTGTTTGGTAATTCATAAAATAAGTTTTCTCTCATCCATTTTTTATTGATATCACCATCCAATTTGTTCATCAAATAATTAGACATACCTTCAGGATAATAATTTGCTTTTTGAGATTGAGGTAATTTTGCTTCTGACGGATGATAATTTGCTTGGTTTTTGTATCCGCAAGTATCAGTTTGAGTACCTGCGATGATACCTGCTACGAATTTTTTAGCATTTTCAGCGGAATTTTTAAACATTTCGCCTAACATGCCTGCTTTGTCACAAACAGCGGTAACAATTTGAGTGGCTGCAGGAACAGAATCAACAACAAGTGCTAATTTATCTTGAATAGCTTTGTTCATATCAAAGCCTAATTTTTCTTTTGCAGTTGCCCATTCAGCTTGTTTTAACGGGTGGTGGTCAATAAAAATTGTTTTACCTGCATTTTCAAAATAAGGTTTAAAAGCTCTGCTTGAACGACCTTCTGTTGGAGTATCAAGCATAATAACTAAATCATATTTTTTTGCTTCTTTTCCATCAACTGTATTTGGATCAAAAAATCTTGATTTATCAGTTAATCTTGCTAATTCTTTATTTAAAGTTTCGATTTGTTTTTTAGCGGCAGGATTAGTGCTTTTTTCTAACATTTCGATATTCTTTTTAACTGAATTTACAGCTTTTGCATTGTAAGGGCGTTTAATATCTTCCACACCCGGAACTTTGCTGAAAGAATTTGGAATATCATCATCAATAGAAGCATCTACATTTCTGTCAGGATAAGCACCTTGTAAAGCAGCTTTCATACCGATAACACATCCAACGGTATCACCATCAGGTGAACAGTGACCTAAAACTAAAATATTTTTATTTTTAGGATTTTGAATTTCTTTTACTATAGTGTCAACTGCATCTTTAATTTTTCTTACTTCACCTAAACCGTTTCTTTTACCTTCTACATCGAAGATTTTTTCTAAAACTTGTTTTGGTGAAAAATCAGGTTGGTAAATTGAAACAGAAGAAGAAACTTTTGCATCTTTTGAATCAATTAGAGAATTGAAAGTGTTTTGGGCATTTTCTCTAACTTTTGCATCGTTTCCTGTATATTTTAAATTTGCTTTTGCAGCGATGATAGGAAAATCAGAAGTTACACCGCCTGTAACGTTTGTAAGTTCAAATTGAAAGTTATCTTTATCTGTGTTGATAACGTTCATAAAACTTTCAGCAATCGGAGCGGGAACAGTACCTATTTCGCCGAATTTTGGATCTTTTAGTGTGATATTTTTGGTTTCTTCATCGTAAGTGTAATTTAATTTTTGACCATCTTTCCAATCAGATTTTGCTAATCTTACTAAATTGTCATCAGAAGCTAATGCGTGAGCACCTGCCATACCTTTTTGGTGGCGTGTAACGCCTGCAATTTTAAATTGAACACCTGCTGTTACAGGGTTTTGAAAATTACCTGTGAAAGATACATGAAGGTTTTTACCTTGACGTTCTACTCCAATCGTGTTCTTATTGATACTTACAACATCTGATGCATATTTTAAATTTCGAGTATTTTTTACATTTTTAGCTTGTTGAAAATTTACAACATAGCTTGTGATAGGATTGATTTTCACAATTAGCCCTTATTTTTACACACTTACAATTATATAAAGTACAAAAACTCAGATTTTTTGCTATATTTAAGCAAAAATATTTACAATTTTTACAATTATTTAACTTCTATTTTCCAAAATGAATAATTTTCAAAATCTTTGTATTTTTTAAATATAAATAAAGTATCTTTGTATTTCACATTTATTATATTTTTATCAATTTTATATTCGGTTTTATCAATAAAAGTGTATGTATTTTCATCAATTAACCGTTTTAATTTATCAGGATAGCGTTTTGCCTGTTCGATAGTATTTTTTATTGCACACATTTTATCATTATTATTAAGTAAATCATAATCTGTGTTAATTTTTTCATGACAATGATTTCTGAGAGTATAAGATTTACCGGAACCATACGGAATTAGGGTATATAAGGCACCATGATTTTGTATTATTGCAGCATTTTTTAAATTATCATCACGTTCTATAAATTGTATTACTTCCCTTGTTTTATGCCCAAACACCTGGTAATAATCCTTATTTACAGGTTTATGGACAATAAATATTAAAGATATAACAGCAAAAATAATTAATGCGACTTTTGAATCTTTCAAATTTTTACAGAGCCACAAACCTATGATCAAATAAATATAGAAAAAGTATGTATGCCAAAATGCTGCACCATAAACACCCATAGAAAAAACGAGCAGCCAAAAATAAGTAAAACTTGTAAAAAATAGCGCAACTTTATTTTTATAAAAATAACTAATCAATGGTATTGAAAATAACACAGCTAACAAACAATTTATAATCAAATGACCATTAACAAAAGCATTTCTGAAAATTCTGACACTAATATGCGGAGTACGATTTCCGGCAATTGGCCCAAAATAATCCATATTAAATAACTGATACAAAATTAAAAATGCGCCAAAAGATAAAATCATATAAACCCAAATTTTATCTTTTTTCTCATAATTGCTTAAAAAATCATACAAAAATAAAAAGCCAAAAGCACTCGCACCAATTAAAGCCATTACACTTGTATTTGCGCACAAAACTAACAGCAAAGCATAAGTTTTGGGATATTTTAATTTATTTTCAAACATTACCGCCAAAATAAACAGTAATAAAATACCTATTGAATAACATCTTGCAATTACACCATAACACCCAAAAAATGGAAATGAAAATGTTATTAATGCTTTTATCCAATTGTTAAACGGAGCTTTCCACCACATTATTATTAAAGCTGAAAAACAGAATATCCAATTTAATGCCTGCATTGGGTATGGATACGGAATTATATGACTATGCGCAAACGGATATAATAAAGCTTGCCATATAAAAAAATGTCCCTCGTTTTTGACATAATTGAACATATCTATAAAATTTAATTGCTCTGCTATTGTCCAGGCATGAGCCTCATCAAACCAAGGGGAATGATTTATTATTCTTGTTATAGTTATCACCGCATATACAAAAAGGCAAATAATTGCAGTCTTATTTACTTTCATGGTATTCCTGTTCTGCGTTAATATTCCACAATACAGATTTATCTGATTCACCTTTTACTGCTTTGACAGCTTCAATACCCGTAAGCATAGAGTGATCCATATTATTGTATCTGTGTTGACCGTTTCTTCCAATGCAATATAAATTTTCAAATTTATCTAAATATTCTTTAATTTTATCAAAATCAGAATAACTGTCAAAATAAGCAGGGTAAGCTTTTTGAACTTTTAGACGCATAGAATTGATAACATCTTCTTTTTTGATAATACCCAACTTAGCAGTTTCATCAATTGCCATATTTATAAAATCTTCATCAGACATATTCCAGTATTTATCGCCTTCGTTACAAAAATATTCCAAGCTTATAAAAACTTTATCTTTATCTTTTACTAAATACGGAGACCAATTATTCATAATCTGCATTCTGCCTAATTTAACATCAGCCTCTTGAATATAAATCCAACAATCGCGAGTTAATTTACCGTTTTCTTTTAGATTAAGGTCTTTTAAATATAAACCAACCAACATATAATCACGATAAGGAAGTTCAAAGGCTAATTTTGTAACTTCTTCATTTTTATTTGTCATACCGCAGACTAAATCTTTTACAGGCATTGAAGATAAGAAATAATCCGCATCAATATATTTTTCTTCGTAATTTTCTCTTATTTTTACGGAATATATTTTACTATCGTCATTACAAATTCCGACAACTTCAGAATTATAATGAATTTCACCGCCAAGTTCTGTTATTTTTCCTGCCATCAAATTCCACAATTGACCGCATCCGTATTTCGGATATGAGAATTCTTCAATTAAAGTAGTTTCTTTTTTCTTAGTTAAATGTAAAGCATTCAAAACAGCTTTTATTAAAGAAAGTCCCTTAATTCTTTGTTCTCCCCATTCTTTTGATATATTTCTCGGATGCCTTCCCCAAACTTTTTCTGTATAAGCTTCAAAAAACATACTGTATAAGACTTTGCCAAATCGATTAATCATAAAATCTTCAAGATTATTTTCTTTACGTTTAAAAATTGCTGATTTAATATAACTAAATCCTGCCTTAATAGTTCTTTTTAATCCCATATTTTTAAATGTTTTAGGGGACATGCTTATAGGATATGAAAATAATTTTCTCAGGTAAAATATTTCTGAAAATCTTTTACGGCGTAACATAACAATATCTTGCTCGTCGGGGTTAATATTATTTTTAATTTCATCAGGCAAAAAATATTCCCATAAATCAACAATTTGCTGATTTTTGGAAAACATTCTGTGACCGCCGATATCAATACCGTTACCGTCAAAAAATACTGTTCTTGAGATACCGCCGACAGAATCAGATTTTTCCAAAACTATTGGTTTTACATCTTCAGTTTCTGTTAAAAAATAATATGCAGCCGCCAAACCTGCAGGTCCTGCACCAATAATAACCGCTTTTTTATTTCTTTCACTCATACCCATATCCTTTTTTATTATTATATAACAAATATAAACGAAAAACAGGCGGTTGTATATACAACCGCCTGTTTTACCGTAAAAGCTTTACTACAATCTTGGTGCTTTAATTTAGTATCTTTCTAAGTATTTATCCAATTCCCATTGAGAAACATAAATTCTAAATGAATCCCATTCTTTATGTTTTGTTTCGGTAAATTCTTTGAAAATATGTTCGCCTAAAGATTCTTTTGCAACTTTTGATTTTTCAAGTAGGTATAAAGCTTCCGCTAAACTTCCAGGTAAAGAATCAATATGTTTTTTCTTTCTTTCTTCAGGAGTCAAAGCATAAATATTTGCGCCTACTTGTTTTGGAGGCATAATTTTATTTTTAACACCATCAACACAAGCACCTAAAATAACTGCAAATGCCAAATATGGGTTACAAGACGGATCCGGAGAACGCAATTCAACTCTTGTTGCATTACCGCGTTTTGCAGGAACTCTTAATAAAGCACTTCTGTTAGCCAAAGACCAAGCAAGATAAACCGGTGCTTCGTATCCGGGAACTAAACGTTTAAAACTGTTAACTGTTGGATTTGTAACCGCAGTAATGCCTTTAACGTGTTTTAACATTCCGCCGATAGAATACATTGCCTCATCGGATAATTTTGTTTCGGTTTTGTCGTTATAGAAAGCATTTTTACCGTCTTTAAATAATGAAACGTTACAGTGCATACCCGAACCGTTTATTCCGTAAATAGGTTTAGCCATAAATGTTGCGTGTAAACCGTATTGAGCGGCAATTGCTTTTACGGCAATTTTAAATGTAACAACATTATCCGCAGCAGTTAATATGTCTGCATATTTAAAATCAATTTCGTGCTGGCTGTCAGCAACTTCATGGTGGGAAGCTTCTATATCAAATCCCATTTCTTGAAGAGTAAGAACAATTTCAGCCCTTATATCTTCACCTAAATCATCAGGGCCGATGTCGTAGTAACCTGCTCTGTCAACTTTGTCACGAGTAGGATGATTTTCTTCATCACGTTTGAATAAGAAAAATTCCATTTCAGGGCCCATATTCATAGTGTAACCTAATTTTTTTGCCTCAGTCATCATTCGTTTTAGATTACATCTCGGGCAGCCTTCAAAAGGTGTGCCGTCAGAATTATGAATATCACAAATTAAACGTGCTGTATTTGTACCGTCAAATTCTCTCCACGGAAGAATTGCAAAAGAATTTTTATCAGGATAAAAAAACATATCTGAAGTTTCAATATTTCTAAATCCTTTAATGGATGAACCGTCAAGCATCATTTCATTTTCCAATGCTTTATCTATATGTTCTGACGGTATTGTCAAGCTTTTTACTTGACCGTTAATGTCTACAAATTGCAGCTCTATAAACTTAACATTTTTTTCTTTTATGATTTTTTTAATTTGCTCTGATGTAATATCTTTTCCGTCAAGAGGAACATGTTTAAAATCTGTTTTCATTTCCAATCTCCTATTATGTTAACAAGTAAAGTTTAACACAATTTATCCATGCCTTTACATAAATTTAATAAAATTAATAAATCATCAATTTAGATGATTTATTTTTAAATGCTGTCATGTAATATAACACTATACTCCTTAGAGACGACGATACACATATCCCTAATCAATAGCTGTGAATTTAATTCATAGCTTTTTTTTGTTTAAACTTTTTGCAATTTTGCATAATTTGCGTCCATCGCCTTTTTTCCGTACTTTTCAAATTGAATAGTGTACATAAGACTTTGACCGACTTCGATTACATCAATAATTTCACCGAATCCTAAATGCTCGTGAAAAACTTTTTCACCTGCAGAAAAGAAAATAGGAATATCCTCGGCTTGTTTTTTTAATTGTTCTTCTTTTAGTCTTGCCTGTTCACGTTCGAATTTTTCTTTTTCTTCGATTCTTTTCTTTATCGGATTATTTTTGAAAAATTCCGCCATTTTTTGGTTTTCGCGCTCTATATTAACTTTCGATTTTTTTATAAAAGCTCTGTTATGAACTTGATTTGCAGAAGAAGATGTATATTTTGGAGTTTCATATTTTTTTCTTGATGGCGCAACAAAATTTGCACCGAAACTTGTTGAAGACTTTACAAAGCCGTCAGAAGTTGTTTCAATTTTTGAAGAAGAAAATTGTGATAAAGAATTTGAATTTCTAATTCTTTGAACTGCGCTTTTGAATGTTGATTGGCTTGTTATTGATTCGGATGATGACATAACATCAAGTAAAACTGACGGAATTTCTTCCAAAAATCGGCTTGGATTATAATATTTGTATTCACCCCAAACCTGACGTCTTTTTGCAGATGACAAATATAATTCCTGTTCTGCCCTTGTAACCCCGACGTACATAAGTCTGCGTTCTTCTTCCAATTCACTTGGAGATTCAAATGTTCTTATATGAGGGAAAGTACCTTCTTCGAGACCAGCAAGAAATACTACAGGAAATTCCAAGCCTTTTGCTGAGTGTAAAGTCATCAAGGTAACGTTATTTGCAATTTCATCCATTCCGTCAATATCAGAAACAAGTGCTACTTGCGATAAAAATTCTCCTAACACATTATCCAAATCTTCAGGCTCAAAGTCAGTGGCAACATTAATTAATTCTTGCAAGTTCTCAATTCTGGCTTCATCTTCAGGAGTTCCCTCTGCTTGAAGCATATGAATATATCCTGTTTGTTCAAGTACAAGTCCCAAGAATTCAGGCAGATTATATTTATTATAAGCTTGAGTAAATTTTTCAATTAAAGATTTAAATTCTTTAAATTTTGTTCTTGTTTTTGGGGTTAAATCTGAATCTTCAATGATATCTATTGCAGACATTAAACTCATATCGTGTTCATCAGCAAATTTTTGAAGGTTCTCAACAGAAGTTTGTCCGATTGCACGCTTTGGAACATTAACAATTCTTTTAAAACTTTGAGAATCGTCAGGATTATAAATCAATTTAAGATATGCGATTGCATCTTTAATTTCCTGTCTGTCATAGAATTTCATACCGCCATATACACGGTAAGGAATACCATTTGCCATACACGCCTCTTCAATAGAACGAGATTGGGCATTTGTCCTGTAAAGTATAGCGTATTGATTATAATTGTCACCGCTATCCCGCTTGATTGTTTCAGCAATAAAGTTTGCTTCATCGGAATCATCCTGCGCTTCGTAATAATGGATTTTTTCACCATCACCTTTAGTTGAAAATAAAACTTTTTCAACACGCTCTTCATTGTTTTCAATAATGGCGTTTGCTGCTCTTAAAATATTCTCTGTTGAACGATAATTTTGTTCAAGCTTGATTATTTTTGTATTTAGAAAATCTTTTTGAAAACCCAAAATAATTTTGTAATCGGCACCACGCCAGCTGTAAATGGACTGATCAACATCGCCTACAACACATAAAGAACGATATGCAGGAATTTCGTCAAGCATATTTGTAAATAACATGTTTATAAGTTTGTATTGAGCGATATTTGTATCTTGAAACTCATCAACCAAAATATGCGTAAATCGAGAATAATATTTTTCTCTTACTTCTGCATTTTGTTCAAATAGTTTTACCGCAAGCATAAGCATGTCATCAAAATCAATGGCATTATTTTTGTTAAGCGTATTTTCATATTCTTCAAAAATTGCAGCAATTTTTTGACCTTTATAATCTCTGGCAAAGGTTGCAAATTGATTTGCATCTTCCATTTTGTTCTTTGCGTTTGAAATTATTGCTCTGACATATTTTGGCTGATAAACTTTGTCATCAATATTTAATTTCTTAATTGCATTTTTAACAACCGTCATGCAGTCAGAATCATCATAAATAGTAAAATTTTTGTCCAGTTTTCTTCCTGAAGGAAATACATAATTTTCTATATCCTGTCTTAAAATTCTTCCGCATATACTATGGAATGTTCCAACCCACATATATTTAACAATTTCTTCGCCAAGAATTGATGAAAGACGCTCTTTCATTTCTTTAGCGGCTTTATTTGTAAAAGTTACAGCCAAAATTTCGCGAGGTCTAACTTCGTTTTGAACAAGATATGCTATTCTGGACGTTAAAACCTTTGTCTTTCCTGAACCTGCACCTGCAAGCACCAGCAAAGGGCCTGCAATAGTTTTAACAGCCTCTTTTTGCTTTTCGTTAAGATTATCTAATATATTTTCCATATCCCCTATTCACAAAATTATTTTTATGATATTATAATTATAATAACAAATAAATAAATTTGCAAAAGGTAGGTAAGCGGTAATGGAAACAATTAAATTATTAGGTGATGGCGACGGAGAAAATTCACAAGGCTCAATCATGGTGCCTTTGGATGATTTAGACTCAATTTCAGATGATTCACCTAATACAGTAGATGAACTTGCTATGGAATTGGCAACAATTCAACAATCAGCAAAAAGAATTGCAGTTATTGGCAGCAGAAACCTTGCAATCACTCACCAGCAAATTATCGAAACACTTGTTACTGCACTTGCCCAACAAGGAAATACTATTATCACCTCAGGCGGTTCTTCAGGTACAAATGCTGCAGCTATCCGCGGCGCAATGAAGGCTAATCCTGATAAATTAAAAGTAATTTTGCCTCAAACAATAGGCCAGCAGCCATCTGACGTTCAAGACCAATTAATCGGTGTTCCTAATATCGTTGAGCATCCTGACAGAGCTATGATGACTTTGGCAGATGCGTCAAGAGTTTGCAACAGAGAAATTATTGATGACTGTAATCAATTAATTTGTTTCTTATCTCATACAAGTAAAACTCTTCATGGTGCAATTGAATACGCAGAAGAAGGTCATAAAGTAATCACCGCTTTTTACCTTGATTAATCATGGATTTGATAAAACAACTTACAGGTAAAGACAAAAAGTTATATGAGCAAGCTGCTGCGCATATTATTAATAATGCTGATGAAAAATCTTTTGAAGAACTTATTTCAAAAGATGATTTTTTGTTTGATTTTGTAAAACAAAATGTTGCAAACAGATTAAAACAAGCGTGCAATAAAGATAATTATAAAAACATTTTAAAATTTTTAAAATGTTATTCGTCTTCATACGATACATTCATTTCTGAAGTATTAAACAACTATGGCGACGAAAGTATAAAAACAAAGATGCTGGAAATTCTGAAAAACGGTACAAATGAAGAAAAAGCTTATGCTGCAAAATATTTTTCGCTAAGCAAAAACTACGATGCTATCGAGAATTTAAAACAATATGCCTATTCTGATTTTGAACCGCTTGCTTATAATTCAGCACTTGCGTTGTCATCGTTGAATGAACGCTCAAGTCTTGAAGATGCTCATAACAAGCTGAATTCTCAAGACGATTTTGAAGTTCTTTCCGCTGTGAAATTTATTTCAGCATACGGAGCAAAAGAACTTTTAAAAGATGTTTTTAAAGCAATGAAAAAATCTTCAGTAGCAGAATTTATAGCAAGTGAAATCGGGTATATGGAAAGTTTTCTCACTTTACTTGATACAGAACACTACGAAGATACACTTATTTCAATAAATAATATTTTGGATGGACTTGGTGAAATAATTCCTGTAAGCGATATTTTTTCATTCCAATTATATGAAGTTTTTGAAAAATTAATATTTTCAAAACCAAATTCAAAAAATGCAATTATTCTTTTAAATGCAAAAAATAAATTTAATCAACTTACAGAGAATGATGAATATTTGTTTGATGAGGATAAAAATACAAAAGACGAAGTTAATGCGATAAAAGATTTATTAAATAACAACATAGATGATAATTTAGACGACTTTATACTTTCTGAACTTAATGAACAAAGTGAATTTGTATACACTGCGGCGGAATTAATAAAAAACACTGATTATGTAAAACCGCTTTTGAAATCAAATAATGAAACTTTAATATTAAAAGCAATAGAAATAATAAAATCACATAATAATTTGCAGCAGGAAGATAAAAACATCGCACTTGAACATGTCAGCGATGAAAACATTAAAAACATAATAATTGCATTATAAGGATAAATAAATGGAATTTACGGAAAAAACATTATCTACAAAAAGAGTTTATAACGGAAAAGTTGTTTTTGTAGATTACGATGATATTGAAACCTCAGATGGTCACAAAAGTTTTCGGGAAGTAATAAGACACCCGGGCGGAGTTGTAATAGTTGCGCAGAAGGACGAAAATACAATTTTAATGGTCAAACAGTATCGTTATCCATTAAAATCTGTTTCGCTAGAATTGCCGGCTGGTAAACTTGAATTCAATGAAAATCCTGACGATGCAGCACCAAGAGAACTTGAAGAAGAAACCGGTTATATTGCAAATACTTGGACGTCTTTAGGTTATATACATACAACTCCCGGCATTTGTGATGAGAAATTGTATTTGTACCTTGCAAAAGATTTAACCTACACAAAGCCTAACCCTGATGAGGGTGAAATTATTCAAGCTTTTGAATACAATATTAATGATGTTTTTAAAATGATTAAAAACGGAGAAATTAACGATTCAAAAACTCTTTGCGCACTTTTAAGAGCATATAAAATAAAGGATTAATAAATGACAATAAAAATGGTTGCAACGGATATTGACGGAACAATATTACCTTACACAGGCGGATTTACCACTGAAGTAATACAATGTATTCATAATTTGGAAGAGAATAACATAAAAGTAGTATTAGTAACAGGAAGAATGTATCGTTCTTCTAAAAAAATCGCCGACGAAATAGGACTTAACACATCAATCGTTGCTTATCAAGGCGGACTTGTTTTAGATGAAAAAGGTAAAGTTCTTTATGAAAGATACATTCCGAATGAAATGACTAAAAACATATTAAATTGGGCTAAAAAACAGAATGTTTATATTAATTTATACATGAATGATAATTTGTATGTAGAAAAAGAAAATGAATATACTTTAAAATACGCAACACATCAGAAAATACCTTTTGAAGTTACACCTTTTGATAATTTGAAAATAGATAATGTAAACAAAGTGTTGATGATTGACTATAACGATTCGGAAAAAATTAGCAGAATAACTGAACAATTACAAAAAGATTTTCCTGAGCTATATATAGTTAAATCAACAGATTTTTTCTGTGAAGTCTGTCATAAAGAAGCAACTAAAGGCGACGGATTAAAATGTTTGCAAAATTACTATGGAATCACAAAAGAAGAAACTCTTTCAATCGGTGATCATAACAATGACTTTGAATTATTAATGTCAGGCGGAACAAAAATCGCAATGGGTAACGCTACAGATGAATTAAAAGCAATGGCTGATTACATAACAGACACTGTTGATAATAACGGATTTGTAAAAGCAATGGATAAATATATATTAAAAGAAGGTGCAAATGTATAGAATTGGAATCGGATACGATATTCACAAATTAGACTTCAATCGTGATTTTATACTTGGCGGAATTAAAATTCCGTACGAAAAAGGTCTGCTTGGACATTCTGATGCTGATGTTTTGGTACACGCAATAATTGATGCAATGTTTGGCGCATTAGCTCTCGGTGATATAGGTACTCACTTTCCGGATAATGACGAAAATTATAAAGATATTTCAAGTATTTTACTTTTAAAACGAGCCCTGCAATTGGTACAAGACGAAGGCTACAATATAAATAATCTTGATTGTAATATTATTGCGCAAGAACCAAAATTAAAACCATTTATTCAACAAATAAGAGAAAAACTAGCTGAAGAATTAATGATTTCAAAAGATTTAATCTCGGTTAAAGCAAAAACCAATGAAAAAATGGATGCAGTCGGAGAGAAAAAAGCAGTAGAAGCACAAGCAATTGTAATGTTGAGGAAGGATGTCCAATGAAATTTTTACACGCAATGATAAGGGTTAAAGATTTACAAAAATCTCTTGATTTTTATGAAAAATTATTAAATATGACCTTTGTAAAAAAGAAACGCCTTGAAGATTGCGAATTATATTACCTTGAAGACGAAGAACACACTGCACAAATAGAATTAACGTATAATGATGAAATTCCTAAAGACGGATACGAAAACGGAAACGCATTTGGTCATTTTGCTTTTTCTGTAAAATCAATGGATGAATTTACTAAAAAATTGTATTCTTTAGGCTATGAGTATCTTTATGAACCTTATGTAATTTTCAGCGGGACAAAAATAGCTTTCGTTAAAGACCCTGATGGTAACGAAATTGAATTAATCGAAAAAGTTAAACATTAATGTAACAAACTTAAAATTCTTGAAAACCACTCACTGTAAGTCTTTAAGCTGTCTTTTAATTGAAATTACACTTTACAAAACTTAATATTTGGTCGCATGCCTGCAATTTTGCATGAAAAAAATACTTTATATATATGTAAGAGATATAACACGGAGGATTTTTAACATGGATTCATTAGGAGCTTTAAGTTCAATTACAGCTATAGACGCAAATAAAGATAAAAAGGTTCAAGAACAACAACAACCGCAGGTTGCTTTTATAAACACTATATTTGAAGGATTTGGCAATTCTTCAGGTCAAGAAGCTTCTTTCAACGCATAGTTGTAACGTAAAGTTTTAATTACAAAAAGAACTCCATCATTGATGGAGCTCTTTTTGTGTTTAAATTTATAATTTTTGTTATCCAACCAAAATACCTGCAATACAAGCAGACATAAAGCAAGTGAATGTACCGCAAATTAGCGCTCTAAATCCGAGTCTTGCAATATTTTTTCTTTGGTTTGGTGCAAGACCGCCGATAGCACCGATTTGAGTTGCAATTGAACCAAAGTTACCAAAAGAACAAATTGCAAAAGATGTAATAACAAAAGCTTTATTTGAAATAATATCTTTAATTGCAATCAAGTCTGTATAACCGTAAACTTCGTTTGAAACAATTTTTAAACCGATAACACCGCCGACATTAAAAATATCCTGAACCGGAGTACCCATAATTAACGCAAACAAGGCAAAGAATTTACCAAGAATCATTTTTAATGACAAGGCAGGTAAATCAAAGCCTAAAACAGGGCCTGTCAAATGGAACAAATTATAAATACATCCGCCAAATGCTGCAAGAATATAGTCAATCATGGCAATAAGAGCAACGATAGCAAGTAACATTGCAACAACATTTAAAGAAACCATCATACCTTCGGAAGCACCTGAAGCTATTGCATCGAATACGTTAGAATGAGTTTTTCTTCTGCTGAGTTTAATATTTTCCATTGTTTCAGGAACAGCAGTTTCAGGATAAACAAGTTTTGTCATAACTAAAGCGCCCGGAATAGCCATAACCGCAGAGGCTAAAACATATTCTATCGGAATACCCATAACCGCATATATAGGCATCATTGCACCTGATGTACAAGCCATTGAACCTGCCATTGAAGAAAGTAATTCTGAGCGTGTTAATTTTGCCAAATAAGGTTTAATCATAATTTGAGCGGTAACTTGACCAACAAAAGCACTTGCTACATTTGAAAGAGCTTCTGCCCCGCTTACCTTCATTAATTTATTCATTGCTTTTCCTAAAAAAGCAACTACTCTTTGCATAATTCCATAGTAATATAAAATGTTTACAATCATCATCATAAAGATTGTTGCACTAATTAATTGAACAGAGAACAACACAGAAGCATCCGGACCAAATGCGGCTTGTAATTTGTCGCCTTCCAGCAAATGACCAAAAACGAATTTACCTCCGACATTTGCGAAATCCAATAATTTTTCTATACCGCGTCCAATCCATAAAAAGATTTGCTGTCCTACAGGTACTTTAAAAATAAAAATACCGAATAAAATTTGAAGAGCAAGTCCCACCCCAACTGTTTTGTAGTTAATAGCTTTTTTGTTATTAGACATTGCAAAGGCCAATGCCAACAAAATTACCATACCGATGATTGCAATAAATTTATCCATTAGAAAAAAACTCCTTTTTCTTTATTGTACTAAAAAGTTACTAAAATTATAAAAGGTTGCAAAAAATGTTTACAAATGGAAATTTTATGTAAAAGTATATTAGAATATATTTATGCGAGTAAATAAAAAAATAATAGCAAACATATTACTATCGATATTCTTATTAAATTCAGGATTTGTTTTTGCTGATACATTGCATGGACACGCTGAGAAAGTAGATGTAAATCAGAAAGAACAATCCGAATTATTTACAGGACAAGTTGACGTACTTGACGAAAAAGATGTTATAAAAATGACAGTTTCACAAGTAATGGATACATCTTTCAATATTGAAGGCGATGAATTTTTTGCTGAAATTATAAGTGATGTATCAGGTGATAATGGTGTAATTTTACCAAAAGGTACACTTGCACACGGGATTATAAAAGAGCAAGGAGACCCAAAAAGATTAGGCAGAAACGGATACGTTTCTCTTGATTTTGATTATTTGGTTACTCCTGATGGTAGAGAAATTCCAATAGAAGGTAAAATGTCAACAAAAATGCACCCTATAGTTGAAGCAGGTAAAATTGTTGCAACAGACGTAGGATACACGGCTGCTGGAGGAGCTTTGGGCGGATTAGTTGCATTAAACTTATTTGGATTAGAAGCCGCAATAGCATCTCACGGCTACACAGTCATGGGCGGAGCCGCAGTTGGAGGTACCGTAGGACTTGGCATGTCATTATGGAGAAAGGGCAAAGATGTACTAATTTCACCCGGAGATGAAATCAGAGTAAAAATAAATTCAAAAGTTCCGTTACCTGTGTATAAAAAAACAGCTCTTATGCAGCATGAAGTTCAATATCCGGGTTTAACAATAAAAATAAATAACGTATTGCATGAAAAAGATCCGTTTGGAGAAACAAATACAATTACATTGATGGTAAATATATCAAACATGACGGACAGAACTCTTTCATGTATGGATTTAGCTTTAATTAACGACTATAATAATATTTTTCATCCATCAATATTTGGTGACACAAGGGTTATGTTTAAACAATTAAAACCCGGTGAAAAAATTGCAGGTAAAATATCATTTACTGTTGACAATATAAACAGAAGTTTTTGGTTAACCTTCTGCGATCAAAGAACAAAAAAGACTTTAGCTAAAATTTCTGTAGATAATGCCTACAAAGATGTACCTGATAAAATAAAGAAAAGAAACGACAGACAGCGCAAAAAGAAAAACTTCTACAAAGATGTTGATCCTGAATTCGATGTTTAAAAATATTACAAGTACATTTAATTATCTACTTGAATAATTCCCTTGTTTTAAGTCTTATTTCTTTATCGATTTCAAATATTTCATCAATAGTCGGCGATTTAACAACTTCATGTTTTCTGTAGATTTTTTCAACAGTTGTATAAATATCGTACAATGTAATCTTTCCATCCAAAAAAGCATAAACAGCTTCTTCATTTGCCGCGTTCATGCAAGTTGCAGCACTTCCGCCTGTTCTTCCGGCTTCGTAAGCAAGTGCAGGACAAGGAAATTTTTCAAAATCAGGCTTTAAAAATTCAAATTTTTGTGCATCTGCAAAGCTGAAACTTCTTGATTTAATTCCTTCCGGTCTTTCAGGATAGCAAATTGCATATTGAATAGGTAAATGCATGCTCGGAACGCCAATTTGCGCCAAAATACTGCCATCTTTAAATTCAACGGCAGAATGAACATAACTTTGAGGATGAATTACAACATTTATTCTGTCATAATCCATATCAAAAAGATGATGCGCCTCAATAATTTCAAGCCCTTTATTCATTAAAGTAGCGCTATCTACTGTAATCTTTCTTCCCATATTCCAGCGAGGATGTGCAAGCGCTTGTTCAACAGTAGCAGATTTTATTTCATCTATTGATTTATGTAAAAAAGGGCCGCCTGACGCAGTTATAACTAACCGGTCAACCTTATCGGAATTTCCGTTTATACATTGAAAAATTGCAGAATGTTCACTATCTACCGGCAGAATTTTGACCCCAGCCTCTTTTGCACGAGACATAACAATATCACCTGCCATAACAAGTGTTTCTTTATTTGCAAGCGCAATATCAATACCGTTTTCTATTGCTTTTAATGTGGGTTTTAAACCAATTTTACCTGATACGGCAACGACAATAATATCGTTTTCTTTATTTGAACAAATTTCCTCTAAACCCTCATCTCCGTACAATTCTTTTGCTCCGCAAGAATTTAAATTTGAATCTTTTTTACCTAAACAAACATATTTCGGCTTAAATTTTTGAATTTGTTCATTTAATAATTCAACATTAGAACCGCCTGCTAAAGCGATAATTTCAAATTTGTCGGACAATCTTTCAATTACTTCGAGTGTTTGTGTTCCTATTGAACCTGTAGAACCTATAATGCTAATTTTTTTCTTCATAATACATTTATTATATCTCAAAAATTATTTACAAAATAGTTTATTTGATGTTTAATAATAGTCATAATGAAAAGGATTTTTTTAAATTTATTCATAATCACATTAATGACTGCAATAGCAGTGGGATGCGGGAAAAAGCAACAACCTATGGATTTATATGACAGTATAAAACAGAGAGGTTCATTGGTTGTTGGGGTTGAAAAAAATATAAAACCATTTAGCTTTCAAAACGAAGAAGGAAAGCAGGAAGGTTTTGAAATAGATATTGCAAAACAAATGGCAAGAATTATTCTTGGGGACGAAGAAGCTATAGAATTCGTTATTGTTGAACCGTCTAACAGAATTTCATATCTTAATTCAGGTCAGGCAGATATGCTAATTGCAACACTTACAATAACAAATTCAAGACAAAATATAGTTGATTTTTCTGAACCTTACTATATCGCGGGACAAACCGTTTTGGTTAATAAGTCAAGCAAGATAAAATCATTTGCAGACTTAAGTAAGAAAAAAATCGGTGTAACTTTTGGAACAACAGCACTCGAAGGAATAAAAACTGCAATTCCTGATTCTGTAATACAGGGATACAAAACTTATGACGAGGCATACAACGCTTTAAAAGCAAACGAAATTGATGCGTTTGCGTCAGATGATACTGTACTTATGGGATACGAATTAAATGACAATTCAGTAAAAATGCTCTCACAAAAATATACTCAAGAGCCTTATGGTATTGCTTTTAGAAAAGGTACTGAAAGTAAAAGAACCATTGAAATGGCAAATAATATGATTGAGTTAATGAAAAGTAACGGAAAAATGAATCAGCTAAAAAATAAATGGTTTAAAAAATAATTTATATAAAATTTAAGGGATATGTAATGAAAATTGAATCAAAAAATCTTGTTAAAATATATGGAGACAGAAGTGTTGTTAATGATGTCTCATTTGATGTAAATAAAGGCGAAGTTGTTTGTTTACTCGGACCAAACGGAGCAGGAAAAACAACCACATTTTATATGGTTGTTGGACTTGTAAAACCAAACAGAGGACAGGTTTTATTAAACGGCGAAGATATTTCGGAATGGCCTATGAATTTACGTTCTAAAGCAGGAATTGGGTATTTACCGCAAGAAGCTTCTATTTTTAGAAAATTAACTGTTGATGAAAATATTAAACTTGTTCTTGAAATGAATGACAAGCTTACAGTTGATGAAAAAAAGAAAAAATTAGAAGAATTACTTGATGAATTCGGTATTACAAGACTTAGAAGTGAATCCGCAATTTCGTTATCAGGTGGTGAAAGAAGACGTGTTGAACTGGCACGAGCTTTGGCAGCGAGTCCTGATTTCATTTTACTTGACGAGCCGTTTACCGGTATAGACCCAATTGCAATTGGTGAAATTAAAGACAACATTAGAAAATTGTCCGAAGATAAAGGCCTTGGAGTATTAATTACAGACCATAACCCTAAGGCTACTCTTTCAATCACAGATAGAGCATATGTAATCTTTGACGGAAAAATTAAAATTCAAGGTAAGAGTGAAGATGTTGCAGTTGATCCGGTAGCTAAAGAATTTTACTTAGGAAAGGATTTCCAACTGTAATGATAAGGAAATTTAAACCTACTATTTATGACAAATATATTTTCAAACAGGTACTTTACGCTACAGTTGGCGCAATAATGCTTTTTACGATTGTTTGGATTGCACCAGAAATGCTTCTTAATACGATAAAGGAAACACTTGCCGGCGAACACACTATAAAAGAAGCTATTTTAATTCTGACGTTAGAACTGCCAAAAATTTTAGGAAAAGCCTTTCCGGTAGGTTTATTACTTGGAACGCTATTTACTTTTGATAAATTGAGTAAAGATAGCGAATTAACGATTTTCCGTGCAATCGGGCTTTCTTTTGGAAGAATTATAGCACCTGTAATTGTATTAAGTCTTATAGTGACAGGAATATGCTTTTTTACATATGATAAATTAATTCCTTTTGCAGAAAATTCAAAACACAAAATTGAAGGTATGTATTATCCCAATATTCAATATATGTACACTCAAAAAGATGACGAAAATCGTCCTTTATTGTCTGTAATAATTTCAAGATATAGAAATTATGATATGCAAAATATTATTGTGTTGGATTTTTCAAAAAAAGTATATGATGATGTTCACGGATTAACTAAGATTTATACTGCAAAAACAGGTAAAACCTTCCAAGACAGATGGGAATTGTATGATGTAACAGAGTATAAAATATCTCAAGACGGAATTTTTGTTGATATTGATGAAAAAAAGAAAGTCAATATTCTTGAAGGAGATATCGCAGCAGACGTTTATACACTTATGACGTATTCTACTAAAAGGGAACGTGAAATTACTAATGCTAACCTGAAAAAATATGTTAATCTTTTAAAAAGAGAATCTTTAGGCGAAGAATACAATTTAATGCTAAACAAATATTACCAAAGATTTTTCCATCCGTTCGTATGCGTACTTCTTGCGGTAATGGGTTGTTTGCTAGGCTTCAGCAAACCTAGAGAACAGCGTCTTATAGGTTTTACAATTGCAATCGGAACAATATTCGTATACTATATAACGCTTCCATTTTTTGATTTACTTGCAGAAAAAGGTGTTTTATCGCCTTTATTAACTGCAATAACCCCGCCTCTGGCTTTTCTTGGTGCTATAATCGCATTTTATAAAAGTAAGGATTTATAAATTATGAAAAAGCTTTTAATTTTAACATTTTGTTTAATTATATTTTGCGGTACTGCAAATGCAAAATCGATAGAAATTAAAGAATCAAACGGTATTTACCATATAGTACTAAGCGGTAATGCCGTAAAACGTCATATTAAATTTATCTCAACGCCGGGACTAAGAACAAATAAAGAAATTCACGATGAGAATAAGGCAATATTAACTATCAATGCAGGATTTTTTGACCCGATAAACGAAAAAACAATTTCATATATTGTAACAAACGGAACTACAGAGGAAGATCCTCATCAGAACGAAAACATCTATACAAATTCAGTTTTAAGAGAAAATTTTGATAAAATACTAAATCGTACCGAATTCAGAATTACAAAATGCGGTTTTAAATACAATTATTCGATAGTACCTCACAACACACCAATTGATTTTACTTGTGAGCTTGTAACCTCAGCACAAGGCGGTCCGCAGTTACTTCCTGATTTAAGATTGGAAGAAGAATTTTTTATCCTAAAAGATAATGAAGGAAACATTATACGACAATCAGCTTCAGTTCTGGACAAAACAGCAAGAACATTGATAGGGATTAAAAATAACGAAGTTCATATTTTAATTATTACAAATAAAAATCCTAAGACTATTTTTGAAGCAAGAGATTTATGCAAAAGTTTAGGTCTGGAATATGCAATGGCTTTTGATGGAGGTAGTTCTACTTCAATGGACTATAAGAACAAATATCATGTGATTTCACGTCAAAATTTAGGCGAAGACACAGGCCGCCGTCTAAAATCGTTTATGATTGTTAAATAATTGGTTGAACTTGTTAGTTAAATAAAAAATCTTAATATATCTGTAAAAATAAATATTTATTAGATATAATATATATTAAGGGATTTTGATTTGAAAAAGATTTTACAACTATCATTAATAGCATTTCTTCTGTTTTTCGCAAATACTGCGAATGCAATTGTTGACGGCTCTCAAAATAATACTGAAGCAAATCAAACTAAAGAACAGCAAACCCAAAAACCTGCTAAAAGAAAATTTTTACAGAAAATAAAAGCTGATAAAAATGAAAATATCGATTCAAAGGATGAAATAACTTATGCAACAGAAGTTAATTCTAATAAGGTTCAAATAAAAGACGGTTCAACTTTAACTTTGCACGATTGTATCGACATTGCACTTGCAAACAGTCCGTCTGTACAAAGATATAAAGATTTGGTTGAAGTTGCAGAAGCTTTATTGGGACAATCAAAAGCAAGTTATTTCCCTTCACTGACTCTTGGAACCGGATATTACGGAACTTATTTAAACAGCAGTCCGATATCTGATTTCGATAATTCTTATGCTTTAAATGCTTCACTCAGCCAGTTAATTTTCAGTTTTGGTAAAGTTGGTACAAGGATAAAAAAAGCAAAATTAAACAAAATTGCTGCGGATTATGATTTGGCTTACGAAACCATCAAAACAATCTTTAACGTTAAAACAAACTATTATGCAGTACTCGCTGCTGCTGCAAATATAAAAGTGCAGGAAGCAAATATTCTTGTTAATGAACGTCAATATCAACAAACAAAAGCTTATTTTGAAGAAGGTCTAAAATCAAAAATTGACCTGGTTAACTCAGAAGTTAATTTGAGTGCAGCAAAAATAAATTATGTAACAGCTCAAAATGCTTATGACTCAGCGGTTATAGCTCTAAATAATTCTATGTACATTGATGGTTCGCCAAAATATTCAATATCAAAAATTGAGGCATTTAATTTTGATAACCAATATGCTGACGTTATTTTAAAGCATACTCGACAGGATGCGGAAGATTTTGTTCCTCCAACACTTGAAGCAGGTGCAACATATCAAACTACAGTAAGAAAAATGGAACTTATAGATAAAGGATATGAGTTTGAAAGATTTCCATACACACTTGAAGAATCTATTAATTTGGCAAGAGAACATCGTCCTGATTTACGTTCTTATATAGCCGCAAGAGATGCTCTGGCAAAAGAATTAACATATCAAAAAATTCAATATTTACCTGATTTAAAGGCAAAAGGCGGGTACGGACTAAATACAAACGGCAATCTTACTAATAGCTTTAATATTCAAGGTTCACTTGATTTCCCGTCAATTAATGTAATGGATATTAAATACAAAATTAAAGAAGCAAAAGCAAAATTGGCTGCTGCCGATTCTCAGGTTTTCAAATTAGAAAAAGATATTTATCATAGTGTGCAAAAAGCATATGTAAATATGGTTCAATATGAAAAGAAAATTCCGCTGACAGAAGTTGCGGTAAAACAGACATATGAAAATCTTGAACTTGCGATGGGCAGATACGAAGTAGGATTAGGTAACTTCCTTGAAGTTCAGGATGCAATAGTTAACTATAATCAGGCTCAGGAAAGTTACGTTAAGCTTATTTTTGATTACAACGTATCGGTTGCAAAACTTGAAATGGAAATAGCAAAAATAGATTCAAAAGAACAAAAGAAGTCTGAAAATAATAAAAATGAACAAACAACAGAAAACAAAAAGGATATATAATGGATAAAAAGAAAATTTTTATAGCGATTACCATATTAATAGCAATAATTATTGTTATTTTTGCTATAGTAAAATTTGTATTTAAAACTTCATCGAAATATCAGACAGAACAGGCTTCTATTGAAACTATTCAGCAGGTTGTTGAAGCCTCAGGAACAATAAATCCTGTGAATACTGTCAGCGTGGGTTCAACAGTATCCGGACTTATGATGGAAGTATTTGTAGATTATAATTCACAAGTAAAACAGGGTCAATTACTTGCAAGGCTTGATACAAGTTTGTTTGATGCTAACTGTGAAAAAGCACACGCAAATTTAGTCAGCGCAAAAGCTGATTTTGATAAACAAAATGCAATTACCATAAATAGCGAGAAAACTTATAACCGTTGTAAAAACTTAGTTGCAAGAAATTTCATGGCAAAAAGTGAACTTGATAAAGCTGAAGCTGATTATTTATCAAATAAGGCTCAACTTAGCGCAACAAGAGCAAAAATTATTCAATCGCAGGCCGATGTTGATTATGCAGAAAGACAGCGTTCATTTGCATATATTTATTCTCCTGTTGACGGCGTAATTGTTACACGCAACGTTGATCCCGGACAACCGGTAGCAGCAAGCTTTCAGGCTCCTGAATTATTTACTGTTGCTAAAGATTTAAAAGAAATGCAGATTGAAGTTAGTGTTTCAGAGGCAGATATCGGTAAAATTAAAGAAGGGCAAGAAGCTGACTATACACTAGACGGATATCCTGATCAAGTGTTTAAAGGGGTTGTTTCTCAGGTAAGAATATCTCCGACAACTGTTTCAAATGTTGTAACTTATACGGTAGTTGTTGCAGTTGATAATGATGATTTAATTTTAAAACCTGGAATGACTGCAAATGTTTCTATTATTACTCAAAAACACGCAGATGTACTTTGTGTTCCATCTATTGCATTGAAATATACACCTATAACAAAAGGTGAAATAAAAAGATATGAAAATCAAGGTGTTTGGGTACTAAAGGGCAGAAAGCCTGAAAGAATTAACGTAGAAGTCGGCGCAAGCGATGATACATATACAGAAATTAAATCAGACGAACTACACGAAGGTGATAAAGTAATTGTTGGTTCAGGCTTAAATTCAAAAGGGAAAGGTAAAGACGGTAAAAGACCGCCAATGAGAATGTTTTAATGGCACTAATTGAAGTTAAAAATGCAATAAAAACTTATGCGACAGGCGAAGCAGCATTTAATGCTCTAAATGATGTTTCTTTGACAATTGAAGAAGGCGAATTTGTAGCTATAATGGGTGCTTCAGGCTCAGGTAAATCAACCTTTATGAACATGCTTGGAACTCTTGATAAGCCAAATTCAGGCTCATACCATCTTGACGGAATAGATGTTCTTCATTTAGATAGTGAAAGTCTTTCTGAAATTCGTAATATTAAATTAGGATTTGTATTTCAGGGTTTTAACCTGATATCAAGAACATCAGCTCTGGACAACGTAGAATTACCAATGATATACAAAGGTATTGACGAAGAAACCAGACACAGAAAAGCAAAAGAAGCTTTAAAAATTGTTGGTTTGGAGAACAGAGAACATCATATGCCAAGTCAAATGTCAGGAGGTCAGCAGCAGCGTGTTGCAATAGCAAGAGCAATAGTAAACGATGCTCCGTTAATTCTTGCCGATGAGCCTACCGGTAATCTTGACACAAAAACAAGTATAGAAGTTATGAATTTCTTTGTTGAATTAAATGAAAAACACGGAAAAACTATTGTACTTGTAACGCATGAACCTGATATAGCAGAATATTGTAAACGTGTTGTCAGATTTAAAGACGGAAATATTATCTCAGATGAGGTAAAAAGAAAATGATAGATTTAAAAACAACTCTTAAAATTGCAATAAATTCACTAAAAATAAATAAAATGCGTTCCGCACTTACAAGTTTAGGTATAATTATTGGTGTTGGAGCAGTTATTATAATGCTTGCTGTAGGTACAGGAGCAAGAGAAAAAATTGCAAAAGATATGGATTCCATGGGCAGTAACCTGCTAATGATACGTTCATCCTCAGCAAAAGCAGGTGCTGTAAGAATGGGAATGGGTACAAAACCCACACTTACACTCAAAGATGCAGAGGCTATAGAAAAAAAGGTTACAGGAGTCCTTGCAATTGCACCATACTCTGCAGAAGGTAAACAATTGACCTACGGTAACCAAAACTGGTCAACTTCTGTAGGGGGAACAACAGCTTCATACTTATTCATAAGAAATTACGAAATAGATTCGGGCAGAAATTTTGTTCCTGAAGATATAAAAAATAATGCAAAAGTTGTAATTATAGGAAACACTGTTGCAACAGAACTTTTTGGCGATGTGAATCCTATAAATAAAACTATTCGTATAGGTAATGTTCCTTTCAAAGTAATCGGTGTGCTTAAAACAAAAGGGCAGTCAGGCATGGGGCACGATCAGGATGATTTAGTATTTATACCGATTACAACTGCTCAGAAGAAAGTTTTTGGTACAGATTTTCCGGGAACTGTTAGTATGATAACAGTTAAAGCTCAAGATGCGGAAATACTTGATGTTACGCAGGCAGAAACAGAAGAACTTTTAAAACATCGTCATAATATTGGAAAAACACAAGATAATGATTTTGAAATAAGAAATCTTGCAGAAATGCAGGAAACAATTAAATCATCTGCAAAAACAATGTCAATTTTATTGGGAGCAATCGCATCCGTTTCATTGTTGGTAGGCGGTATCGGGATTATGAATATAATGCTTGTATCAGTAACAGAACGTACAAAAGAAATTGGTATTAGAATGGCAATTGGTGCAAAAGCAAAAGATATCAGAATACAATTTTTAATTGAATCGTTCTTACTTTCAATGATAGGCGGACTTATCGGCGTGATGATTGGTGTAGTAATTTCGTGGGCAATAGGACTTTCAGGGGCCATGAATGTGTCAGTATCGGCGTTTTCAATTGTATTATCACTTGGATTTTCAGGTCTTGTAGGCGTCGGATTTGGCTATTATCCTGCATATAAAGCTTCACTACTTAATCCGATTGACGCTTTAAGATATGAATAATTATTCAAAAAACTCAGGCTTTTTCAATTCCTGAGTTTTTTATTAATTCATTATAAAAGTTGAAAGTTTTTATTTATTTACGGTAGAAGTTTCTAATATTTCAACGTAACGACCTGCATACACAGCTGCAATTGCACCATCTGCTGCTGCAGTTATTACTTGACGCAATGGTGTAGTTCTGACATCTCCTATTGCATATACCCCTTTTACATTTGTTTGCATTTTATCATCTGTTACAATAAAACCGTTTCCATCTTGTTCAATTTGACCACTGAATAAATCAACATTCGGAGTAAAACCAATGTATGGAAAAATTCCGTTGATGCTTAGATTTGATATTTCTCCGGTTTTTACATTTTCAATTACTGCATTTTTTACTAAATCATCACCTTGTATTTCTTTTACGACTGAATCATAAACAAATTCAAGTTTTTCATTTTTAAATGCGCGTTCTTGAACAATTTTATCAGCTCTTAATTCGTTTCTGCGATGAATTAAGTAAACTTTATTTGCAAAACGGGTTAAATACATTGCTTCTTCAACTGCAGCATTACCTCCGCCTACGACGGCAACTATCTTATCTTTGTAAAAAGCTCCGTCACAGACAGCACAGTAGCTTACACCGCGTCCAACGTATTCTTTCTCACCGTTCACACCTAATTTTTTAGGCTGAGCGCCTGTTGCAATAATTATTGCTTTTGCTTTAAACACTCCGTTTAATGTCGTTACGCTCTTGATTTCAGAATTTAAATCAACACTTTGAATTTCTTCCATAGGAAACTTTTCAACACCAAACATATCAGCGTGTTCTTCAAATTGTTCCATTAATTCGTAACCGCCGACTTTTTTAAAGCCTGTGTAATTTTCCAACTCTAAATAATTGCTCGGCTGCCCGCCAAACATGCTTATATCGATAATTGCAACTTTTGCAGCACTTCTTGCCGCATATACTGCCGCACTAAGTCCTGCAGGGCCTCCACCCAAAATAATAATGTCAAAATCTCTGTCACTCATTTTTTAATCCTCAAAATATTCCTGATCCTGATAACTTTGAACCCCTTAAGCTGTAAACAGCCTTTTTTATCTCCTCATACTTCTTTCCTGTTTCGCCGTAGCGTACCGTTTTTAAAATTAATTCATTCGTTCCTATAAAAGTATTTCCGTCTAATTTTAATTTTACGGTATCTTTTATGTCTGTGTAACCTTCTTTTTCATAGTGAGTGAATGTAATTTCGTTATCGGTAACATCCTCTAAGTAAATCTCAGCAACTGCAGCAGTTACGGGGTTTCTTAATTCTATGACGTTACCGCTGCGTCGTAAGTTCCACAAATCCGAACTTGATTTAGCAAAAGTTTTTGGGCTATCTGTTGATATTTGAGTTGATTGTACGCTCCAAGTGCCGAAAAACTGTTTCGGCACAGAATTAATCATCGAAATCCCTGCTCTTAATACAGGTGCTTCTTGAGCCAAAACAGTCATCGAGCTTGTTAATAATATTATTGAAAATAATAAAATTATTTTTTTCATTATTTATTGTTTTGCCATTTTTTCTTGGAGAGTTTTTGCAGATTCCTCGTAACCTGCTCTGCCCATTAATGCATATGTGTAATTTTTAGCTTGTTCAACACCAGGTTGGTTGAATGTATCAATATTATATAATTCACCTGCAATTGCGGTTTGAACTTCAAGCATATATAATAACTGTGCTACGTTGTATGCATCAACTCTTGGTAAAGAAATTGTAACTGTAGGACGTTTGTAATCCGATAAAGCAACTCTAGTAGAATCTGCTTCTGCATTAATTAATTGATTAATAGTTTTACCGCCCAAATATCCGATTCCTGTGTAATCAAAAATTCTTGGAATTTCTAATGTGTTATCAAATTCTTCCACTCTGATAAAGTTAATTACTTTATCGTTAGGACCTTCATTATACAATTGAATTTGTGAGTGCTGATCTGTTGCTCCAAGAGCTTTGATAGGTGTAGGGCCGCAGTGAACTTGTTTTCCTTTTTTATTAACTTCCTTACCTAAAGATTCAGCCCATAATTGAACATACCAATCAGAAACATATTTTAATCTGCTTGAATATGGCATCATAACTGATAGATTTTTCTTTTTCTTTGTATCCATTAAGTAATGAATTAAAGCATTTTGAGCTGCGATATTATTGTGGATATCAGTATTTTTTAATTCTAAGTCCATATCTTTAATACCGTTAATCATTTCATCGATATTAATACCGACTAAAGCAAAAGGTAACAAACCAACTGCTGAAAATACTGAAAAACGTCCGCCAACGTCATCAGGAACAACAAAAGTTTTGTATCCTTCCTGATCTGCTAATTGTCTTAATATACCTGTTTTTTTGTCTGTTGTTGCAACAATATTTTTTCTGTACTCATCACCAAGTTGTTGTTCCAACAAGTTTTTGATTATCATGTATTGAGACATTGTTTCGGCAGTTGAACCTGATTTTGTAATAACATTAACTAATGTTCTTCTTAAATCAAGAACTTGTAATAAACCTGTTATTTGATCGGGATCAATATTGTCCAAGAAAAATATTCTTGGCAAGCCATTTCTTTGTTCATGTGATAATAAATTCCAATAAGGTCTTAACAAAGCTTCTGTAACAGCAATACCACCCAAAGCTGAACCACCGATACCAAGGATTAAAATATTATCATATCTGCCTTGAACCATAGCGGCATATTCTTTTACAAGCCAAACGGTTTCTTCGTTGTAACCCAAATTCATCCATTGAAGCCATTGACCGTTTTTATCTTTTCTTTGGTTTAAATCTTTAATAATTTTTTCGATTTCGTTTTTGTAGCTTGAAAATTCTTTTTCAAGATTTAAACCGTGGTCCTTGCCGATAACTTTTGCATCGACATTGTTGTAATTAAGTGTAATCATCTGATTTTCCTTCTATATATGTACTCTATCCTAAAATCAAATTATGAGCATGCCTGAATATCTGTCAGGTGAACATAACAATTATAATATTTCAATAAATAAATGGTATAAAATTTAAAGCAAATGTAACAATTCAATAATAAATGTTTGTACAAAATTTTTAAATAAGACTTGCGTATAAATTGATTTCTTCCTGAGTATTCATCTCTGTTGCGCAGACAAGAATTTTATTTTCATCCAATTTATATCCGCCGATAATATTGTTATCTTTCAGTTTTAATAGTAAGTTGTCAGAAGATTCAACTTCAATAATAAATTCGTTATAAAAGTTTTCTGATAAAACTTTGATACCTTTTTCTTGCAGTTTTTTAGCCAAATCGTGCGCATTTTTGCTGGAAAGATAACTTGCTTGTTTAAACCCTTTTTCGCCAAGCAAACTTAAATACACGGTTGCACACAACGCAACAAGAGCCTGATTTGAGCAAATATTGCTAGTAGCTTTTTCTCTCTTAATGTGTTGTTCACGAGTTTGAATTGTAAGTGTAAATGCTTGATTTCCATCTGAATCAAGAGTTCTTCCTGCAAGTCTTCCCGGTAATTGACGCATATATTTTTCTTTACAAGCCATAAAACCTGCATGCGGGCCGCCAAAATTCATAGGGATACCAAGCGGCTGAATATCACCAACAACTATATCTGCAGATGATGGCGGATTTAAAATTCCCAATGACGACAAATCTGTTATTACGATTAGTAAAGTATTTTCAGGTTTGTTAATTTCTTTAATTTCACCGTAAAAATTTGGGTTTTGTATTAAAATTCCTGCGTAATCCTCAGTATTTTGAGGTATTTCATCAAACATTTCAATCTCTATATCATTAGCCCAGGCATAAGTTTTTATAACCTTTAAATATTCAGGATTTATTGAATTTGAAATAAGAAGTTTATTCTTTTTAGAAATTCTTTTTGCCATAATTACAGCTTCTGCAGCTGCTGTGGCACCATCATAAACAGACGCATTAGAAATATCCATACCTGTAAGCCTGCAAATCATTGTTTGAAATTCATACATAACTTGCAAAGTACCCTGTGAAATTTCAGGTTGATATGGTGTGTAAGCTGTCAAAAATTCCCATCTTTGTGCGATTTGATTTATTACCGCAGGTACAAATTTATTATACACACCTGCACCAATAAAATAAGTATAGTTTGAAATATTTTTATCTGCAAGATTTTTTATTGTTTTTTGAGTTTGCATTTCACTTAAGCCGTCTAACAAATTAATTTCTTTTAATCTTGCAAGACTTGGAATTTGTGTAAAAAGTTCTTCTACACTGCATTTTGAAATACTTTCAAGTATTTCTTTTCTATCTTGTTCATTTAAAGCTGAAAAATTATCCATTATTCTACTTCTTCTTTGTAGTCGTTATAATCCAAAAGATCAGCCATTTCAATATCTTCGCCGATAAATTCTATTTTAACAAGCCATCCTTCTTCATACGGATTTTCGTTTAGAATTTCGGGTGAATTTACAACATTTTCATTAACTTCTATAATTTTACCTGATACAGGCATATAAATTTCTGAAGCGGCTTTTACAGATTCAACTGTCGCAAAAACCTCACCTTTTCTGTAAGAAGAACCAACTTCAGGTAATTCTAAAAATACAATATCACCAAGTTGTTCGACAGCGTAATCAGTAAGTCCTACTGTAAAATTTTTACCTTCATTTTGCGAAATGTATTCGTGCGATTTTGAGCATAAAATACTTTCTGTTGTAGCCATTCAAATTCCTTTCTATTTTATAACTTATTACTATTGTGTTTTTTTATAAATGGTCTTTTAACGACAACTGCATCGTGCAATTTTTCTCTTATCATAACCTGCAATTTTGTATCAACTGAAATTTCTTTTATATTTTTTACATATCCCATAGCAATATTTTCGTTTAATGAAGGAGCGTAGCCGCCGCTTGTAACTTCTCCGATTTTTTCCCCATTAAAATATATTTCGTGTTCGTGCCTTGGAATAGCTCTTGATAACATTTTTATACCAATTAATTTTTTATCGGTACCGTTTTGCATTTGATTCATTATAACATTTTTACCGTTATAATCTTCTTTTTTGTCTTTTGGTACTGACCAGCTTAAGCCCGCTTCTATCGGTGTTGTATATTCGTTTAAATCATTTCCGTATAGGTGGAGTGCCGCTTCAAGTCTTAATGTATCTCTTGCGCCAAGACCTATAGGCATAAGAGAAAATTCTTTACCGTTTTCAAGCAACAAATCCCACATTTTTGATACATATTTATTTTTAAGAAGAATTTCAAAACCATCTTCTCCTGTGTAACCTGTTCTTGAAACCATTACGTCAATATCACATATTTTTGTTTCTTTAATCGTAAAAAAGTCCTGTGACAGGTTATAACCCATTTTTTGCAAAATATTTTCGGCTTTTGGCCCTTGAACGGCAAGTAATGAATAATTATGTGACTGGTTATCAATATATAAATCTTCAAATTCTATACTATTTCTTATAAACCAGTTTACATCTTCATCTATCCTGGCTGCATTTACAATTAATAAGTATTTGAAATCTTTTAGTTTATATATTATTAAATCATCAATTAAACCTCCGTTTTGATTTGTTAATTGACAATAAACGGCTTTTGAATCATAAAGTTTAGATATATCTTGCGGTACAATTTTATTCAGAAATTTAAGCGAATCTTTTCCTGAAACAAAAACTTCTCCCATATGCGAAACATCAAAAAGTCCTGCATTTTCTCTTACATTTTTATGTTCTTCTATAATTGACTTAAATTGTACAGGCATACTCCAGCCGGCAAAATCAACCATTTTCCCGCCAAGCTCAAGTTGTTTCTCGTATAATAAAGTTTCTTTAGTCATTTTTTATGTACCTGTTTATAACAAAATTGTGCATTTAAATAAATATATTGTCAATAAAATCTAAATTTTTGTAATAATTTTGTACATGATTTTTATTAATGGTAGTATAATGATGTAAAGGGGATTTTATGACAGGTAATTTCAATATTCAGTCATTTTTAGAAAAAGCGGTAAAAACAAATTCTTCCGATATTCATTTGAAAGTTGGCGAACGTCCTATGCTGAGACGTGACGGACTTATTTTAAAAGTCGACATGCCGCCTTTAACCTCAGCAGATATGAATAATATTGTGTTAACCGTTACACCTTCTTTTTTGAAAGATAGGCTGGCTCAGGTTACAGATTTGGACTTTGCATACAATATACCAAATGTTTCGAGATTCAGAGTTAATTTATCTCGTTCAATGGCTGAATTTAGCCTTGTTTTTCGTGTAATTCCTCATTTTATCAGTTCTTTTGAAGCTTTAAATTTACCAAGCGCTATGCAGCAATTTGCAGATTATAATAATGGAATTGTACTTGTTACCGGCCCTACGGGAAGTGGAAAATCAACATCTTTAGCTTCATTCTTAGACTATATTAATGCAAAATATCAAAAACATATTATTACAATTGAAGATCCTATAGAATTTGTATTTACCGATAAAAAATGTAAAATTTCGCAAAGACAAGTAGGAGTCGATACAACAAGTTTTTCTGACGGCATAAAATATGCTTTGCGTCAAGACCCTGATGTAATTTTGGTAGGTGAAATTCGTGATGTTGAAACGCTTGACAGTGCTTTAAAAGCTGCTGAAACAGGTCACCTTGTTTTTGCAACAATGCACACAAATGATGCTATTCAAACAATTTCAAGAATCGTTAATATGTATAACACTGAAGACAGAGATAGTATTCGACATTAGCTTGCACAATCATTAAGAGGAACAATTGCTCAAAAACTCGTAAAAAGAGCTGAAGGAAACGGTAGGTATCCTGCTTGTGAAATTCTTGTTGTTACTCCTGCAATCAAAGACTTTATCATTAAAAATGAACTTGAACAAATATACGAACTTGTAAAAAAAGGTTCTTTCAACGAAATGATTACTATGAACGAATCATTGTATAATCTTGCTGATGCAGGTCTTATTACAAGGGAAACGGCTTTGGAAGCTTCTGACGATAAAATTGAACTGGAACAGTTCTTCCGTGGTGTTTATCGCGGTACAAAATAAAATTTAAATATAAAATCTTGGGGATAAAATGAATAACGTTGTAACAGACGCTATAAATCTGAAATCCTATAATCTAAGTGAATCAGATAAGATTATCGTAATGTATTCAAAAGATTTGGGATTAATAAAAGGGGTTGCAAAAGGTGTAAAAAAGCCTAAAAGCAAGCTCGGTGCCCGTATGGATTCACTTGTTGCCAATAAAATTATGCTCTACAAAGGCAAAAATTTAGATACTATTTGTCAAGCGGAAGCACTAAATACTTTTAATAAAACTCGACAAGATTTAGATAAACTTGTTTATTCTTCATATATTTCAGAAATAATTTCAATTTTTGGAGTAGAAGAAGACCCATCAAGCAGGGATATTTATGATTTATTCTATAAAGCGCTTGAAAAAATATCTCAAGCCGAACATAAAAAAGACATAATGATTGCTGTTATAAAATTTCAATTAAAAATGATGTTAATAACAGGCTTTGGGCTTGAATTTGATACTTGCCTTTGCTGTCGGGAACAAATTCTTAATGAAAATATGTATTTTTCGGTACAAATGGGCGGTGTTATTTGCGAAGATTGTAACGAAGACTTAAATGTTAAACTAAAGCTTCACCATAAATTGCGTGATTTCCTTCAGGCAATGACTCAGTTCGACTTCGATTACGAAAGTGAATATGATGAAAAAGCTACTGACAAAGTCTGCGAAGTATGTTTTAATCTTTTGAACAATTATATACAATCTCATTCAAATAAAAAGTTTAAAACTTTGTCCGTTGTAAATGTATAATTATTAAAATTATGTATTTGACAATAAGTTTTGCTTGTATAATATATTAAGTTTTAAATTTCTTTATGGTGAAAATGTTTTTTTCCTTCAACGTAGTCTTTTACGATGTGTCCGCTGCCTATTAGTTTATATTTATAAATAGTCAATCCTTCAAGTCCTACCGGGCCTCTTGCGTGGGTTTTGTTTGTTGAAATTCCTACTTCTGCTCCAAATCCGTACCTGAATCCATCTGCAAATCTTGTAGATGCGTTATGATATACCCCTGCTGAATCTACTTTTTGCATAAATTTTTTTGCGCTTTCTTCATTTTCGGTAATTATGCAATCAGTATGACCGGAACCGTAAGTATTTATATGGTCTATAGCTTCATCAATACTTTCTACAAGTTTGTATGCAAGTGTTTTGTCTCCGTGCTCAAACGCCCAGATCTCAGGATTTGAAATGAGGGTTATTTCTGCGTTTTCAAGGGCTTTTAAAAGTTCTCCTTTGTACTCAAAATCTTTATGAATCAGCAATGTTTCAACTGCATTACAAGCACTTGGATATTGAGTTTTTGAATCAATAATTATATTTTTTGCTTTTTCAATATCGGCATCTTTGTCTGTAAAAATATGACAAATACCGTCTGCGTGTCCAAGTACAGGAATTTTTGTATTTTCTTTTATATACTTAACAAGTTTATTTCCGCCTCTTGGTATGATTAAATCAATATATTTATCATATTCAAGCATTTTAGAGACATCTTCTCGTGTATAAATTTGCTGTATTACGAATTTTGGAAATTTATCAATTTTCTTAAGTGCATCATTTATTATTGAAAGTATAATTTTATTTGTATTGATGGATTCTTTACCGCCTTTTAAAATAACTGAATTTGAAGATTTAATTGCAAGTGAAGAAATTTGAGCAATAACATCCGGTCTTGCTTCAAAAATTATGCCAATAACTCCTATCGGACAAGAAATTTTATATAAATTTAGTCCGTCATCGAGCTGTCTTGCTAAAAGTGTTTTACCTATCGGGTCGGGTAAATCTACAATATCCCTTATCCCTTGAATCATATCGCGTAATTTATTTTCATCCAGTTTTAATCTGTTATAAACAGAATTAGAAACAATTTCTTTTGCCAATTCTAAGTCTGTTTTATTTGCATCGAATATTTTTTTAGAATTTTTTTCAAGAGCTTCTGCGATGCCGCATAAAGCTTTATTTTTTATTGCTGTCGTTAAATCTGCCATTTCTAAACTTGCAGATTTTGCATTTTTTGCTATTTGTTCAAAATCCATTTTTTATCCTATAAAGTTGTAATGTTATCTCTGACTACAATTTCATCGTAATTCTTGTAACCTAAAATGTCAAAGATATCATCAGAGTGATGGCCCATTATTTTTTTGCATTCATCTGAATTGTAATTTGTTATACCTCTTGCAATTTCTTCTTTATTTTCATCGAGAATTGAAATAACTTCTCCTCTTTTAAATTCATTAATTACATCTGTGACACCAATCGGAAGAAGGCTGGAACCTTTTTCGGCAATTGCTTTTTTTGCGCCCGAATTGATTATAATTTTGCCGATAATGTTTGTTGCATATCCTATCCATCGTTTTTTGCCTGATAAACTTTCGTCCGCAGGTAAAAACATTGTACCTGTATCAGCACCGTTAAAAATTTCTTCAATAATATGAGGAAGTTTGCCATTTGCTATTAAAACTTTACCGCCTGAACGAGTTACCATTCTTGCTGCTTCAAGTTTTGTTTTCATTCCTCCTCGTCCCCCATCTGATACGCCTGAGGCCATTTTCATTATGTCATCGGTAACATCATCGACTTTTTTAATGATTTTTGCATTTGGATTATCTTTTGGATTACTGTCATAAAGGCCGTTTATGTCTGATAAAATCAGTAATAAATCTGCGTCTAATTCACTCGCTACCAGTGCAGAAAGTTTATCATTGTCTGAAAAAGATACTTGAGCATCTTTGTATAAAGTCTCTAATTCCAGAGTTGAAACCGTATCATTTTGATTAATGATAGGAACAACGCCTAAATCAATCAATTTATTTAATGTATTTCTCAGACTCAAATATCGGCGTCTTTGTGCAAAATCATCTTCAATAAGTAAAATCTGCGCAACTTTAATTCCGTATGTGTCAAATCCGCTTTCATAAATAGACATTAATTTTGATTGTCCAATTGCTGCGCAGGCTTGTTTAAGAACAATATCATCAGATTTTTCAACACCAAGCTTTTTTCTACCCAAGCCGACAGCGCCGGATGTTACAAGGATAACTTCTTTTCCGTGCTTAATCAGTGTGGAAATGTCTTCTATATAAGAATACAAACGAGGTAAAGAAGCTTCTCCTTCTTTATTCCTTAAGACATTTGTGCCAAGTTTTATAACTATTCTTTTAGAATTTACAAATTCTTTTCTATCCATAATTATTTATAAAATTTAGTTATTTCTTCGAAATATTTTTCTATCGCTTTGTAGCCGTTGTACATTTCATTTGGAATATTAGCATATGCGCTTGCAGTAATATTTTTTAATTCTTTTGCTCTTATTTCTATTATTTTATCAGCATCACTTTTTATTTGTAAATCAACAGACGAAGATGCTTTTTTTAATAATTCGAGTTCTTCGACAACTTTGCATATTTTTGTAGATTCTAAAGAGTCCATATTATATTTTTTTAGAAGATTATATTCAGAAAGTGTAACTAGTGTTTTTACCGTATGAAATTTGTATAATCTTTTAATAACAACAAAATTATCGGCAATTCTTTTATGTGAATACGGTACATTGTTTTTTGCAAGTACTATTGTTCTAAGCAATGCCGCACCGACATCTTCATCAAAATTAATTATTTTTGAATTGATTTCTAATTCATCCATATATTTACCTCAAACTTATGATAACCCGCTGAAAAAAAAATGTCATTGTTTGTATCACTAATGTTACAAGGTATTTGTAATATTTAACCTAAGTTTTTGGTCTGCTTCTGTAGTACCCTTTAACGTTTGTGCCGTCTGAGCGAGTGTAGAATTAACATAAACGACATCACCTGATGTTAAACTTTCTCTTTCTAAATCTCCGTTTGTCGGTACGCCAATAGATTTAAGTTGTGCCATTATTTCGTTTTTGTAATCTTCAAATTAATCATTTGTCATTGAGGATATATCTTCGCGAGTAAAAATTCTGTTACTTCCTGTTATCGGATTTGTGTATTCTGAAAGTGATGCTTTTGAATCTTTAATTGCTGCTGCAAATCCAATTGGTTTTCCATTATTATTTATTCCTCCTATACTTCGAGTTGGAACAAATTGTTTTTCCTCAAGCTTACGGGAATCATTCAATTTGTAATTAAAAGCCCTTTTTTCATTCTTTGAACAACTTTTTTAGCAATGATATCTTTTTGATATTTCCTTGCTTTATTATATTGTTAGTATTAGAGATATTGTTGAATAAATTGACAAACTATAAATTTATTATCAATATACCTATAAAAAATGAACATAAAAAACATACCTATCATAAATTGTTTATTTGAGATAAATGTATAAAGGATAAATAGTTATACTATATTAATAGTATAATTGTCAAAATTATGGTTTAATTTTAGCCGCAAGGCTATAATTTTTTGTATATTTCACGAAGGATTATATCTTCAAGAAATTTTTTATCACTTTCACTGGATTTACCGTCATTTACATAAATGGCAAAAGCATAGGTATTTCCGTTTTCGGTATCAATATATCCTGTAATGCCGCTTATATTAGATAAAGTTCCTGTTTTTGCGTGAATTTTATCTTTTAACATTGGTATTCTGTTTTTTAATGTTCCTTCGCCTGATGTTGGCAATATTTCCGTTAATTTTTCATAATCATATCTTCTTGCTGTAGAAACAAGATAATCTGTCATAAAATCTGCTGTTACAAGATTATTTTTAGAAACACCGCTTCCGTCTGTAAGTCTGATATTTGAACAATCTATTTTATTTTCAGAACAATAATTGTTAAACATTGCCATTGCGTTTGAGTGAGTTCCGGAATTCTTTGCATACTTTCCGCCTGCAAGTTTAAAAACTGTTTCTGCAACAAGATTATTACTGTTTTTTAATACATCTGTTGTCGCCGTTTCAATAGGGTGATCAATTTGAGCAATTAATTCTGCATTTGCAGGGGTCTTTGCTTTTTCGTATTTGCCTGTATAAATTATATCGTTTTCTTTAAAGGCATCTTCCAGTCTTAAAATAAAGTATCTTCTTAAATAATTTACAGGAACTTTTATTTTTGTTGTGTGTTCAACGTCTCCGCTTACGGTTAATGCATCAGGAGAAATGTCATTATCTTCTTTTGTTATAGTAACGTTATTATTTAATTTAGAAGTGATTGTTTTATTTATGAATACTGTCGGATAAAAAATTTCCGTAAAAATACTTGCTGGAGTATCAATAACAGTAGGTTTTACAACAATTGTGTATAAATTTCCGTCAATATTATAAGCTCCGAATTTAGGCATATGTGTATTTAGACAATCGTCCCATTGCCATCCTTCGCCCCAATTATTATTATCAAGAATAGTGTCATCTATATATAAGTTTTTTAAAGCCTCATCTTTTGGTACTTCAATTTTTGAAACCAATGTATCTAAATTGCCTGCGAGAAGATAAGGGTCAGCTCCGAGTTTTATATAATAATCACCCGTTTTTGTCTTATATAACTTTGTTGAGAAGTTATAATCTTCTCCAAGGGTGCTCAAAGAAGACAAATATGTCAAAATTTTCTGAGTTGATGCCGGAGACACTTGTACATCTTTATTTAATTCTTTAATTGTTTTACCTGTTGAAATATCTTTAAGTGAAAACAAAACAGAACCCTTTGATATTTTTGTGTATTTTAAAGCTTTAGATAAAACGTCAGAATTTTCTTTTGCAAAAGTAATTTGAGATGTTAAAAAAATTGCAAATAACGTTATTAGTATTTTTTTCATTCTACACTTCCCTTACATTGTAATTTTTGTGAATATCTTTAAAAACAGTACATTTGCTTCTAAATGTATTTTGTTCTTCAAAGTTAAGTTTTGCGCTTATTGCACCTTCACCTGAATCTATTTGAGACAAATTATCACCTTTGTAATCTATTATAGCAGATTTTCCCAAATTGTAATCCCCGTTTAAAATTGCCCCCGATTGCGTTAGTGCCACAAAATAACATTGATTTTCAACTGCTCTTGAATGAGTCATTGAAACCCATGGAATTTCTTTTTTTATACCCCACGCAGCAACATTAACCATTAAATCAACACCTTTTAAGGCGTATGCTCTGTAAATTTCCGGAAATCTTATATCATAACATATACTTAAACCTATTTTTACATTTTCAATATTAACTAAAATAGGGTTTTTTCCTGCATTAACTATTTCTCCTTCGTTATCACCATAATAAGAAAACAGATGGCATTTGTTGTAATGGGCTATAAGCTCGCCGTTTCTGTTAAATACAGGACAAGTATTATATAATTTACCGTTCTGTTTTGTAATATAGCTTCCTGCGATAATGTTAACGTTATGTTCTTTTGCTGTTTGTGATAAAAATTTAGTTACATTGCCCGTTTCTAAATCTTCGGCACTTTCTTTAAAATATTTGCAAGCCCATCCGACAGTCCAAACTTCAGGTAAAACAATAATATCAGTTTCTTTTTTTACATTTTCGCTGATAAGTTTTTTAACTTTTTCGATATTTTTTTGTTTATCCCCAAGTTCTGATGACATTTGAATTGCCATCACATTAATAGTTTTTGTCATTTCCTTTTTTTAAATGCCTCTTTAAATGCTTCAGGAGCTTGTTTTTCGAGTTCAAAAAGTGCCTGTTTCAGTTGTTCTTTAATTTTGTTATCTTCTTCTATCGTGCTATCTTCAGGAACATAAATCGGTTCTCCGTATAAATTAACTATTTTGGTAAAGCCTAAAGGAATTTTGAATTTATCCCAACTTGGTAATTTTACTAAGCTTTTATCAGGTGAATACCAAACCATTGGAATAATAGCTCCGCCAGTGTGTTTTGCAACTTTTATAACACCGTTTTTAATTTCGTGCAAGGGGCCGGCAGGGCCGTCAACCATAATCGCAACATTTTGACCTTCATTAACTTTTTCAATCATTTCCATGGTTGCGCGAACTCCGCCTTTTTTGCGAGTACCTTTGTCTTTTGAACCTCTTACCGTGCTAAATCCCCATTTTTGAACAACTCTTGCTATAATTTCACCGTCACCGGATTTGCTTATTAATATATTTACATTTTTTCTCTTTTCAAAAGGTATACCATGAAGACTGCATTGGTCGGAGTGCCACATTGCAAAAATAACTTTGTTTTCAATTTTAGGGTAATTAACATTGCGTATTTCAATCATTCTTTCAAGTATACGAAAAAGTCCGTATACCATATTTGAGAGAATTGTTATTTTTTTTGTGTCTGCTATATCAACCATATCTTGACCCATTATACAACAAAAATTACATATTATTCAATACTTGTTTTATAAGGTAAATGAACGCAAAATTCTGTACCTTCTCCGTCTTCGCTTTCTACTGTGATTTCTCCGCCATGTGATTTAACAATTTGTTGTGCAAGATATAGACCTAAACCGGTACCGATTTTTCTGAATTTTTTTGCCGTTGAATAATATTTTTTGAAAATCATTTCCAAATCTTTTTTGGAAATTCCCTTTCCGTAATCAATAATTGAAATGTTAACTTCTGTTTGTGTTTTTACAACAGTTATATCAATATTTTTTTTAGATTCGCTATGTAAAATTGCATTTTGGATTAAATTTTTTAAAACACGTTTTAACTGTATTTTATCCGCAGTAATATTAATATTTTCGTATTCTTTATATCTAATTTTTAAATTACTTTTTTCGGCTATCGGAGACATTTCTTTCACAATTTCATTGATAAACGGATTTATTTCAAAATCTTCAAAATACATTATTTCTCCGCTATCTTTAATTTTATATGTTTCAAGAAGAATTTGTACAAGTTCAATAAGTTCCTTATTTGATACTTGAATATTTTTAATAGCTTCTTTTTGTTTGTCACTCATCGGACCAAATTTTTCTTCCACTAAAAATTCAAGAATGTTTGATTCGGCGATAATAGGTACCTTCAAATCGTGAGTAAGTGTTGTAACAAAATCATCTTTCAATTGTTCGATTTCTTTTTGATTAGTTACGTTTTTGATAATTACAATATATCTTTTTCTTTTATCTTCCAGCTGAAGTTTCATAGTAGTAGCTTCAAATGCATCATCAGAGTATCCTCTTATATAAACTTCAGTATTTTCGAGTTTTTCTACATCTACATTTTCATTAACTTCAATAAAATCTAAAATATTTTTTCTGAGCAAATCATTTCCTTTTATTCCAAACCAAAGTGAAATTTTAGGGGTAGCTCTTAGTATTTTATATTTTCCGTCAATGATAACAAGTCCGTCAGAAAGTGAATTTAAAACAGCCTCCAAAAATTTATTTTGATGAACTAATTCAGCGTGCTGCTGAGTTACTGATTTTTCCTTTTCTTTCAATGTATCAATGAGGCTGTTAACGCTTTCTGTAAGAGTTTCGTATGATTCGGGATTTAATGTTTTTATTTTTGTTCCTAAATCACCATACTTTACAGAGTTTAATGTTTCATTTACAACACCGAGATAGTCATTAATTTTTGTCCATCTTTTTGTTGTTTGCTTAGAGACAAGCAATAGCATTAAAAATATAAAAATTACAAATAAGTTTACTGCGTACCAAATCATGATTTTCTCTTAATTAACCTAGTTTATGTTACTATAATAAAGTATCAATTTCAATAAGTCGTAAAATTTTTTAAAGAGGTATTATGAATATTCCAAAAAATATAAAAATGATTATAACTGATTTTGACGGTATTTTTACTGATAATTCCGTAATAATTGATCATGACGGAAAAATTTCCAGAAAAGTCAGTTTTAAAGATGTTATGGGGGTTGCAATTTTAGTAAAAAACGGATATAAAGTGGGTATTATTTCAGGAGAGAAAAACGCGGCAATAAAACTGATTGCAGAAAAATTTTATTTAGAGGATGTTTATATGGATATTAGAATTAAAATAGATGTTCTCAAAAAGGTACTCGAAAAAAATAACTTATCTAAGGATGAAGTTTTATATATAGGTGATGACATTAACGATGAAGAGTGCTTAAAATATGTAACAACCCGCGTTACAGTGCCGAATGCCAACAAAAAAATTAAAAGTATTGAAAATATACAGATTACAACCGCATCAGGCGGAGACGGGGCATTCAGAGAAGTCGTTGACGAAATTGTACGTTAACATACTTGTAAAAGTTTTGTATTGAATATATAATTGTTCTTGAAATCGGGCGAAAAATGAGAAATATTATAGTTCAAAAATTCGGTGGAACGTCAGTTGCCGATACAGATAAAATAAAAAATGTTGCAAGTGCGGTTATCAGAGAAAAAAAAGCAGGTAATGATGTCGTGGTTGTTGTTTCTGCTATGGGGCATACGACGGATTATTTGATGAAAATGGCAAAAGACATAAGTGAAACCCCATCTTCTCGTGAATTGGATATGCTTTTATCAACAGGTGAAGGTGTGTCTATTGCTTTATTATCTATGGCAATTCAGGCACAAGGGTTTGATGCTGTAAGTATGAATGCTATGCAAATAGGTATTATTACGGAAAATATTCATACAAAAGCAAGAATAGTTGATATAAAAACGGATAAATTAGAAAAATATTTAAATGAAAATAAAATTATTGTAGTTGCAGGTTTTCAGGGGGTAACTTTAGACGGTGAAATTACAACCTTGGGACGCGGTGGTTCGGATACATCTGCAGTAGCAGTTGCTGCTGCATTAAACGCTGAAAGATGCGATATTTATACCGATGTAGAAGGGGTTTATACTACAGATCCGAGAATTGTACCAAATGCATCAAAACTTGATTTTGTTACTTATGATGAAATGTTAGAACTTGCAAATGTTGGCGCAAATGTATTACATCCTCGTTCTGTTGAAACTGCAAAACAATTTGACGTGCCTATTAGAGTAAGAAGCAGTTTTAATCTTGAAAATATGGGTACACTTATAAAAGGAGTTGACGATATGGAATTATGTAAACCTGTCACAGGTGTTGCTGTTGATATGTCTAAGGTTAGAATAGTAATTTGTGATGTGCCTGATGAGCCTGGGGTTGCGGCTAAAATATTTAACACACTGGCAGATGAAAATATTTCTGTAGATACAATTATTCAATCTTACGCAAGATTACATAATAATACAAATGATATCGCTTTTACAATAAGTAAATCTGATTTAAAAAAGGCTATTGAGCTTTTTGAAAGATTAAGCGATACTATAAAAGCAGATAAAATACATATAGATGAAAATATTGCATCTGTTTCGATTGTCGGCGCAGGCATGGTCGACAGACCTGGGGTAGCAGCAACGATGTTTGATACACTTGCAAAATTGAATGTAAACATAAAAATGATTACAACAAGTGAAGTAAAAATCAGTTGTCTTGTAGATGCTGATGTTGCAAATGATGCTCTAAAAGCTTTACATAAAGCTTTTAATTTAGGATGCGATGTTATTGCAAGCGTAAAAGGTGACTTGCCTGAAATTTAAGGAGAACAAAATGGAAAATCAAGAAAATAAAACAATTGCTTTGTGGCGAAAAATTGTAATTGGTATTATTGCCTTTGTAGGTTTTATTACAACAATAAAATTGGCTGTAATATACTATAATGTGAATTTTACTGAAAATCCGGCACCAAGTTTTTGTTCAATAAGTGAATTTATTGATTGTGATTCAGTTGCAAAAACAACAGATTCACAATTTTTAGGTATTCCTCTCGCATTATGGGGAATGTTCTTATATCTGTTTATTGGTCTGTTAATGGCGGCAAAAAAACTTTCACAATTTAAATTATTTAAATTCTTGGAAGTATTTAAAAATCCATATAGCTACATTGCAGCTTTGGGGTTAATTTCATTTACAATTTCAATAATTTTACTTTGCATAAGTTTGTTTCAAATAAAAAAATTATGTATATTATGTGCGTTTACTTATGTTTTAAATTTAGCAATCGGATTATTGGCGCTGGATTATTCAAAAAGTGGTTTTGTAAATACATTTAAGACTTCTTTCTTTGATTTTGTTGACGCACTAAAAATAAAAAAATACTTAGTAACATTTATCGTATTATTAATATGTGCATCAGGATTTTTAACTTACACTTCCTTATCTTATGTATTTGCACCTCATGTTAAAAATATAAAAGCAATTAAGAAATTTATTAAATTAAAAGAAAAGGGTGAAAATCCATACGCTATAACAGGAAATGTTTTAGGTAATCCAAACGGAGATGTAAAACTTCATTTATATTCTGATTTTAGATGCCCGATTTGTGCTGTTTATAACATAATTATTCATAAAGTCGTTCAGGAATTTGAAAATGTTGAAGTTATTCATCATGATTACCCTCTTGATATGGATTGTAATAAATACATGCAAAGACCTTTCCACTTTGGTTCTTGTGTATTGGCAAGATACGGATATGCTGCTGAAAAACAAGGTAATTACTGGGGGTTTGCAACTCAAATTTATTTAAAACAACCTCAGGTTGAACCGGATATTTGGATGATTGGTTTAAAATCAGGTTTTGATTTAGATAAATTCAGAACGGACGTTATGTCAAAAGAATCAAAAGAACATATTTTGAATGATATTGATGAAGCTGTAAAACTTGGTTTAAAGGGAACTCCTGCTGTTAGACTCAATGATTCTGAAGAAATTACTCCGGGGGTAATGTCAGATTACAAATTAAGAGAATTTTTGATTAAGGCAGGCGGAAAGTTAAAACAAAATGGAGAATAAAATAATTCTTCATGCTTGCTGCGGAATTTGTTCATCGTATCCCATTTTACAACTGCAAGAAATGGGATATGAACCTGTAGTTTATTTTTATAACCCAAATATTTATCCTTTAGAAGAATATGAGAAACGTTTAGAAGCGGAAAAAATACTGTGCAGGCATCACAAATGTGAATTAATTGTTGAAGAATATAATCAAGAGGATTTTTTCAGTAGAGTTAAAGGACTGGAAACCGAACCCGAAGGCGGACTGCGTTGTAATGAATGTTTTAAATTTCGATTAGAAAAAACAGCTAAAAAAGCAAAAGAATTGCAAATAAATAAGTTTACAACATCGCTTGTAATAAGTCCATACAAAAATTTCGAAAAAATATCAAAAATAGGTGAAAAAATCGCAGAAGAAAACAATTTAAAGTATGTTGCAATAGATTTTAAGAAAAAAGACGGATTTTTAAAAACAAATAAAATAGCAAAATCTTTAAATCTTTATCGTCAAAATTATTGCGGATGTAAATTTAGTATAAGAAATTAATTTAACAATTGTTAATAAAATGTATTTTTTAGGCAAGAAATTTTATTTGATATACTTATATTAAATGGAGGTTGTGTGTCTTGAAGATACATGCAAACAATAGTATAAATTTCGGCTGGAGCTGCGAAACTCATAAGAAAATTATGAGCGCTGCCATTAAAGATTTGCCGCAATTTGCAAAATACAAAGACACACTTGAAGATTATGTTCAAAGACCTGATCATGATGATATTGGGTTCTTGGCAAATAAACATTTTTATTTTGGTGAAAAAATACAGGAAGATACTTTCTCTCCAAAAGTATTTGAGAAAGATATTATGGATGGTTTGGCTCCCGGAAAAAATAAATCCGGCGGCTTAATTAACGTTTTCAGTAAAATTTTTAATGCTAACAGTGTAAGTTATATGGATTATACTGGTCGAAACAATGCAAAAGCTGCATTTGAAGACCAAATAGATATGATGGATAATGCAATTGAAGATGGCGATGAATTGTCTGCAATACAAAATGCTGCAAGAGCTTGTCACTTCTTGGAAGATATTGCTCAGCCTCAACATATAGAAGACACTTCTACTATTGGTAAATCGATAGATTTAAAAATCCATAACGATTTTGAGGATTTTGCAGAAAAGCATGCTGATGAATGCGCAGAAAATTTCAAACCGGCTCCATTCCCGCCAAGGCACAGTAAACAATTGTTTGCTGATACATTTACTCGAACAAAAGAAATGGGTAAAATAACCAGAGAAAACGAAAAAAACTGGGGCGAAATAACTCAACATCAATTCAACTTAGCGGTTCAGGCAACAAGGGAATTTTTACAAAACGTAAGTAATCAAATGGGGCTTGAATCTCCTGAAAAATCTTCAGAACAATAACAATTTGATTATTATTAAAATAAAAATATAAAATATTGGTAAAGATAATGGCGATTTTTATTAAAATCGCCATTATCTTTATTTAAATTTTAAATCGGATTTATACTACGCCTTGTGCTTTCATAGCTTCAGCAAGTTTAGTAAAGGCTGCGATATTTGCACCTGCAACATAATTGTTACCAAATCCGTATTCTGTTGCAGCGTCTTGACAGGATTTAAAAATGTTTGTCATAATGCAATCTAATTTTTTATCAACTTCTTCAAACGTCAAATAGTATCTCATACTGTTTTGGCTCATTTCTATAGCTGAAGTTGCAACTCCTCCTGCATTTGCTGCTTTTGCAGGGCCTACAAGAACACAGTTTTTTAAGAAATATTCAGTTGCTTCTTTTGTACAAGGCATGTTTGCACCTTCGCCTACTGCAATTACGCCGTTTTCAACAAGTTTTTTAGCTGAATTTAGAGTAACTTCGTTTTGAGTTGCACAAGGTAGTGCAATATCTGTTTTAATCGTCCAAATTGGTGAATCTTCAGATGTTCTTTCCATGTATTTTGCATTTTTATGGACATCTAAATATTCTTTAATTCTGCCTCTTTTTACTTCTTTAATTTCCTTGATTAAGTCTAAATCAATGCCGTTTTCGTCATACACGCAACCGTTAGAATCGCTCATTGCAACAACTTTTCCGCCCATTTCTTTAACTTTTTGGCAAGCGTATATTGCAACATTTCCTGAGCCTGAAATTGTAACAGTTTTACCTTTGAATGACTGATTACCGTTAGCTTTTAGCATTTCTCTCATAAAATATGAAAGTCCAAAACCTGTAGCTTCTGTTCTTGCTAATGAACCGCCGTAAGAAAGTCCTTTACCTGTAAGAACTCCGCCTTCGTACACGTTTCTGATTCTTTTAAATTGACCAAACATGTAACCAATTTCTCTTGCGCCTGTTCCGATATCACCTGCCGGAACATCAATATCTTGACCGATGTGACGTTGTAGTTCTATCATAAAAGCTTGGCAGAATGCCATAATTTCTCGGTCTGATTTACCTTTTGGATCAAAATCAGAACCGCCCTTTCCACCGCC
>CAYLHN010000003.1:0-44353 GCA_964383455.1 uncultured Muribaculaceae bacterium
AGATATTATTTATGTATTTACTCTTTCTTAATTTTTCGATAAAAGGTTCAAAATCCATATTAACACTTGAACTTGAAAAAAGAACATCTATATCAACATTTCTATCAGGATATTTTGTGTAAATAGCTGCAAGTCCCATGTAATAATAAGCAATACCCTGACACTGTAATAATATTTTTTTCTTAATCACGTTATACCTTTGTCTTTTATTTTTCTAAAAAAGACTTTTACTTGCACAAAATCAATACAGAAAGACATCTTTTTTATGTCTTCCATATAAAAAATTATATGATTTAGCAGCCTATATAAAAACTCACTATTTATTAGTTAAAACGTAAAAACCTAATTATTTAAAAGAGTTCTTTAATTAAATTTTAAATTTTAATATAACTAGCGATTATTTTTATAATTTTAATTTATAACCTAAAATTGTTATAATCTTTAAAACCATATCCTTTAACAATTGAATTGCTTTATCTTTGTAAATTTTGTCCTTTATTTTCACTATTTAAACAAAATTTCAGACCTAACAAACATAAAACCTTAAAGGTATTGTCTAAATCTTTATATTTTTTCACTGAAAAAATTTGTTCTAAAAATTTATACTCATTATAAAATTGAAATTCTCTATAAGAAGTATATCTATTTAAAACCTTAACAATATCAAGAATCATATGCTTTTTTATCAAGGGTAATAAATTTTTATACTTAAAATTTTTATCTAACGCTTGTTTATATTTGCAATTATCATAACTTTCTATAAACTTTTTAATACAAAAAACATGAGCCTCTTCTGTATCATTTTGATAGTATTTTTCAAGGTAAGCTGTTATATGAAAATTGTACAAGTAAATATAATTTTTAAAATCATTATCATACAAGTTTGATTTATTAATATTTTCTAATATTAAAGATTTAGCACAGATTGCTGAATAAATATTTTTTAACAATATTTTTTTTGAATTTAAACTACCGTCTCGCTTATAATAATAATAACTAACAGTATCAATTAATTCTATTGAATTTGCACATAGCAATACATCATTTAAAAATACAGAATCTTGAGACTTTATAATACTCGGTACAAATTTTATATAATTATCTGTTAATAAAGAATGCTTATACAATGCCGTCTGCCATTCAGAGGTAAATGCATATAAGCCAAACTTTTTCACCTTTTCTGAAACACAACCTTCAGTTATATTTCCATTTTTGGAAATTAATTTCATTTGACATTTGACTATATCTGCATTAGTTTCTTTAGCTTTTTTATATAAATCTTCAAAATAATTTAAATCAATTGCATCATCAGGGTCAACAAAAGCCAAATATTCACCCGTTGAAATCTCCAATCCAATATTTCTTGCAACCGCTGCGCCTTGATTTTTTTCTAATTCTATTATTTTAAATATACTACTTTTCGCAGAATATTCTTTCAAAATAGTCAAAGAATTATCTGTAGAAAAGTCATCTATACAAATAACTTCTATGTCTTTTAATGATTGATTTATAAGACAATCCATACACCTTTTTAAATAAGGTTCAACGTTATATACCGGTACTATCACACTAACCTTAATCATAACCTGCATTAGCCTTACTTAAACATTTTTGTCACAATTGGAAAATAAAACTTTTTTGATAACCTCTGTATTATTCCTCCACTGCCTATTTTCTTCAACCCACTTGCGTGCATTTTTACCTAATGTTTTTCTCAAGGATTCATCCTTTATTGCACACTCTAAAACCTCCGCATATGAATTTATATCGCCTTTTTTAAAATATAAACCTGTTACGTTATCCTGAACAATTTCTTTTAATGCAGCAAGATCAGAAACTATAACATTTTTTTCCATAGCCATTGCTTCTAAAGGTTTTATTGGTGATACTATTTCGCACACAGGAAGAGGTTTTCTTCCAAACGGGGTTATATCCATCAAAGAATAATATCTTGGAACATCAGCTGGTGAAACTTTTCCGAGCATAATAAGCTTATCATATACACCGCAATCTTTAGCTTTTTGTTTTAAATATTTATCGTAGCCCTTCTTATCAACACATGATAATCCACCTATGAAAATGAGTCTAAAATCTAAACCTTTATTTTTAAGTATCGAAGCAGCCTGAATTAAGTCATCCAACCCTTCATACATTTGAATTGTACCCAGATAACCAATAGTTACAACATTTTTTGGTATTTTTAATTTTTTTGCAAGTTCTTCATCTCTTTCCTGCGGGTTAAACATAGCTATATTTGCACAATTTGGAGTAAGATAAATTTTATTTCTACTAACACCTCTCTTTTCAAGTTCATCAATAAGTGCTGTTGTAAGCGTGAATACACCATCAGCAAGCTTGCAAATTTTTGCTTCATAATATTTTCTAAGATAATATGAAAGTGAATCTTTATATTTTGGAGTTCTTGAAGCCTTTGTAATCTCCCATAGACCTCGGACTTCATAATAAAAAGGAATTCCCAATTCTTTTGCCGCAATTAAAGCAGATGTAGCTTGAAATTCATTTGATGCTGCAATAACAAATTGTGGTCTTAACTCTTTAAATGTTTTTTTCCATTCTTCAACTGCAAAATTTGTATATTGTACAGATTTTACAGTCTTTTTATCAGCATACTGCCTTTTATATTTTATTCCGTCTATATCTTCTTCAATAGGAATTTCTTTATACTTTTTTATAAGTTTTGGACTATCAAAAGGATATCCCGGACGAGTAATTGCAATAAGTTCAAAACCTGCCTCTTGCAAAGCTTTTGCCATATATTGACCTCGTGTAGCATAACCATCACCACGGTAAGGCAAAGAATGATTTAAACAATAACAAACCCTGCTTTTAACAGGCTCAAAAGCATATTCACTTGCACTTTTAATATTATCAAATAATTCTATTTTATTTTTAATACGATTAAAATATTTTTTTTCTTTTTTTGACATCCAAAACTTTTCAAAACATTGCATTTGCGCGAAATTATTTCTGAAATTTTCTTCATCACAACTATCAATAGACTCTTTTATATCAGAACACACATCTTGATATAACTTTTTCATAGTATTTTTGTATATAACAATAAATTTTATAAAATTCCAAGGTGCAAAAATATTTCTCACTAAATTTCCGTTTTTAAAAACATCTTCACCAAGTTTTTTATATAATTCGTTAATCATTAATTCCAAATTCCTCTTGTATCAACCAGCCTTTGTTTTTCAGATAATTCAGGTTTTATCGCTTTAAATTCTTTATGTTCAACCAATAGTAAAAGAACATCCGATTTTAGTCCCTCATCTAAACTTACAAGTTTAATTTTATTATCTTTATATTTTTCAGGCAATGCTGTAATATTCGGCTCAACTGCAGAAACATTTGAATATTTGTCTGCAAGCTTTTGAGCAATTTTTAAAGCTGGAGATTCTCTTAAATCATCAATATTTGGTTTAAAAGCAAGTCCGAAACAAGTAATTGACGGACTATCTTTACCCAATTCTTTTATTGCTTTTTCAACCTTTTCCATTACAAACTGAGGTTTATAATCATTAACTTCCCTTGCTTGTCTTATTAATTTAGCTTCATTTGGAGTTTTATTAACAATAAACCACGGATCAACAGCAATACAATGTCCGCCAACACCACAACCCGGTTGAAGAATATTTACTCTCGGATGGTGATTGGCAAGCCCAATTAATTCTTGAACATTAATATTCAACTTATCGCAAATCATAGATAATTCATTTGCAAATGCAATATTCACATCACGAAACGAATTCTCTGTTAATTTTGACATTTCTGCAGTTCTTGCATTAGTCAAAATCAACTCCCCTTTTGCAATTTTAGAATACAATTCTTTTGCTTTTTGGGTTGATGCATTATTTACACCACCTAAAATTCTGTCATTTTCGACAAGTTCAAAAACATTACCCGGAATCATTCTCTCAGGACAATATGCAACATAAACGTCACATTCTTCGTCGTTTTCAACTGCAACTTTTAAATCAGGTCGGCTTTCTTGAAGCCATTTAGCCAACTGTTCTGTTGTACCAACAGGAGATGTTGATTCCAAAATAATCAAATTACCTTTTTGTAAAACAGATGAAATATTATCAGCTGCCGATTTAATATAAGATAAATCAGGCTCATAATTTTCTTTAAACGGGGTCGGAACAGAAATAATAAACGCATCAACAGGTTCAGGAGTCAATGTCGCTCTAAACATTTTTTTATCAACAACTTCCTTAACCATTTCTGCCAAACCCGGCTCAACGATACCTATTTCACCACGATTTAATCTTTCGACTTGTTTTTCGTTAACATCTATTCCTACAACTTCAACACCGTTTCTAGCAAAGAAAACTGATGTTGGTATGCCAATATAGCCTAATCCTACAATTGATATTTTTTTCATTTTATACCTCATTATATTTATATCATCAATAAAAAAAGATATCAATAAAATTAAACAAAAATTCTTGCTAATTTTTGAATAATAACAGGTTTTGTAATTATTTCATAATTTTTCCAGTCTTCACCCAGTTCAGAACGGCAATATTCAATAAAGTCTTTTTTATTATCATTTGACACAAACTTGTATTCATATCTTAAATGATCTACAAATGCTTTAATAAAGGACTTTTTCACTTCATCATAAATATTTATACTTATTAAAAATTCTTTTAAATCTTTCAATACACTTATTATATTTTTATAATGTTTACCTCTTGAAGAAGATATGTTTCCAAGAGCATTTACCCTATAATGTAACAGAACCTTATCCAGCAGCGAAATCCTTTTTGCCAAAACTAAGGTTGAAAGAGCAAAATAGCTATCATTACAAGATTTTAAAGATTGAAATTTTATATTACTTTCAATTAAAAATGATTTTTTGTATAATTTTGAAAATGCATTTGGCGGAATTATATTAAATATTCTGTCAGATGCATCCTTATACGAAAATACTTTTTTATTAACAAGTTTCTTATTTTTTCTAAAATTTATTTTTCTTGCGGAATTTGTCTGATTATAGTTGTAAATTACAATATCAGAATTATTTTCATCAGCAACTTTTAAAACTGCTTCTGCCAAATCTTTTTCAAATAAATCATCAGAATCCAAAAACAAAACATATTCTCCTGATGCTATATCAAGCCCTTTGTTTCTGGATACGGCAGCCCCGCAATTTTGTTCATTATCGATAATTTTTATTCTGTTATCTTTATCTGCAAAATCCTGTAAAATACTTCTTGATTTATCTGTTGAACAATCATTAATACAAATAATTTCAATATCTTTAAATGTCTGATTTACAAGGCAATTCAAACTTTCTTTAAGATATTTTTCTACATTATAAACAGGTAAAATAAAAGATAGTTTTGCCACATCAAACCTCTTTTTGATAAATCGGAATAAAGCCGAATAACAGACCTTTTTCGGTATGAAGACTTTCTTTTATCCTGAACAAAGTAACGCCTAGCGCTCTAATTTCTTTTTTTGAAGTCCAAAAATCTCTATCTCTTATATCAGCTCTAACTGATTTCAGAAAATTTAAAACTTTTTGTCTTGCAATGTTTTTGTGTCTTAAATACCTTGAATGATGAGTTTTTAATGAAAAATTAACCGTTGATTTTGGATTCCAATAATAGTAATAGTATGTATCCGGAACGGTCACAATAGCATTTGCATAATATATAGCCTTCATCGTGAACATTTTATCTTCACAATACATCATTTCAGGCCATTTGACATGTTTTTCTCTAAGCATGGCTAAGCGGTAAATTTTATTTGTCGGACACTCATTTTTCCATTGTTCACAGACATCAATTTTTTCCTGCAAAGTATTGTAGACTTTTTCATCATTTATTTGTAAACGTTTTTTTTCTTTTCCTTTTTTTACTCGCACATTTGTTGCAAGAGCAATATCTGTATCATGTTTTTTTGCTGCACAGTATAATTTTTCAAAATAGTCTAAGTCAACCCAATCATCAGAATCAACAAAACCGATGTATTCACCTGTTGCAATTTCTGTTCCTGCATTCCTTGCAGCGCCTTGCATTTTATTTTCTTGGTCAATTATCTTTATTCTTGAATCTTTTTTTGAAAAATCTTGTAAAATTTTCAGTGAATTGTCAGTAGAACCATCATTTACACACACGATTTCAATATCTTGCAAAGTCTGATTAGTTAATGAATTCAAGCACTTTTCAAGGAATTTTTCTGTATTATATACCGGTACTATTATCGACACTTTAACCATGGTTAAACCTATAATAACATGAATATTTTTCATAGAACAATATTAATTATTTTATTTTTAAACAATTTATCTATGTACAATAAATTTATGATATTCTTAAATTATGAAAAAGCGAACAATAATATCAATTGTTTTAACATGCACATGCATGTTTTTAACTCATAAAATTTGGCTTGACGAAAATCATTTAAACATTTATCTGATAATTTCAATAAGTATTTTGTCTTTTTTATTTTTTTACAAAATCTCTAATTATCTTGCTGATTTTAGAAATATTAAAAATAAATCTCTAATAGAAATTATTTTTTTGACTGCATTCTTTATTGCTTTATTTATCCCTATGTCACACATAGACAACAACGAATCATCCGAACAGGAAAACAGAACTCTTGCGAAATTAAAACCTCTTTTGACAGAACAAAACACAATAAATTATGATTTTGGCAAAAATTTTAACGATTGGTTTAATGACCACTTTAACTTCAGAACTCAAATGTTGAAATTAAACAGTTTCAAAAAAGTTTCGACAAACAAAGATGTTGAAATAAAACAAGACGGATTTATAGAAAAAAAATCAGGATTTATGTACTATTACAGGAATTTTTACAGATATTCCGCGAAAGAAGTTCAAAATAATTTAAACCCGCTTATTGAATTAGACAAATTTTGCAAAAAACAAAATATAAAGCTTTATGTCCTTATAACTCCGCCAAAAGAAGAAATTTATAAGCCAAAATCTTCCATCGTAAAAATAAAAGATAACAAAGCATTTGAAAACTATATACAACAATTACGGAAAAATTCTAACCTAAAAATCTTTTATCCTGTAAATGAATTTAAAGAAGGTGCAAAAAATAATTACATATATTTCAAAACCGATGATCACTGGACAGATGACGGAGCTTTTATCGGATATAAAACATTAATGAATGAAATAAAAAAGGATTTTCCAAATGTTAAAACTCTTACACCAAATGATTTTGATTACATTGAAAACAATCTTGTAAGAGCAGACTGGGACAGAAAATTCGGATATGGAAGAACTGCAACAAAGCTGGGTATTTTTGACCTCGATAAATATCATACAACTAAATATCGATATTATAGACACAAAGACTTTGATAATTTAAAAGTAAAAATAACAAACGAAAATCTGCATCGTGAAAAAGATTATTTTTACGAAAAAGGTGCAAATTACAAGGTAATACTTTTAGGCACAAGCCAAAATGAAAATCTAACAGAATTTATTCCATTCACATTTAAAAACGTAAAACGTATAAGAACAAACAACGTAAGAGGTTTAACTTCAACCGAATGGACAAAAATAATGAAATATCATAAAAAAGATATCCTCGAATACAAACCGGATATTTTAATATTCTGTGTAACCTACGGCAATCTTTCAAAATTGCAAAATTTATTTAAAAATTAATTAATTTTGTCATATAATGAAATTAAACAAATAAGGGCAGGAAAAATGTTAAAAGATAAAACAGTTTTAATAACGGGTGCAGATGGGTTTATAGGTTCTCACTTAACCGAAAGAATCGTAAAAGAAGGTGCAAAAGTAAAAGCACTATCACAATATAATTCGTTCAACAATTGGGGCTGGCTCGAAGATGTTGACTGCAAAAACGATATAGAAGTTCTGACAGGTGATGTTAGAGACCCTAATTATATGAGAGAAATTACAAAAGGCGTTGATGTAATTTTTCACCTGGCAGCATTAATTGCAATTCCATATTCATACATCGCACCTGACAGTTATATTGACACAAATATTAAAGGTACTTTAAATGTTTGTCAGGCAGCAAGAGATAACAATGTTTTAAAAACTATTATTACCTCAACTTCTGAAGTATACGGAACGGCTAAATATGTTCCTATTGATGAAAATCATCCAAAACAACCGCAATCACCATATAGCGCTACTAAAATAGGTGCAGATGCGATAGCAAAAAGTTTTTATAACGCTTTTGAATTACCGGTAACAATTGCAAGACCTTTCAATACATACGGACCAAGACAATCAGCAAGAGCAATTATACCAACAATAATTACACAAATTGCCTCAGGCAAAAAAGAAATTAAATTAGGTGATTTAACTCCAACCCGTGATTTCAATTACGTTAAAGATACTTGTGCAGGTTTTGTTGCACTTGCAAATTGCGAGAAAACCAACGGAGAAGAAATTAATATCGGTTCAAATTACGAAATTTCAATGGCTGATACATTAAACTTAATCAAAAAGATTATGAATAGCGATGTTGAATTTGTAACTGACAAACAACGTATCAGACCAAAAAATTCAGAAGTAAACCGTCTGTGGTGCGACAACACAAAAATTAAAGAATTAACAGGATTTAAACCGCAATACACAATTGAAGAAGGTTTAAAAGAAACAGTGGAATGGTTTAAAAATCCTGAAAACTTGAAAAAATATAAGGCGGATATTTATAATGTCTAATTTTATACCACTATCAGTACCGAATTTTGCGGGAAATGAACTTGAATATGTAACTCAAGCAGTAAAGACAGAATGGGTTTCTACCGGCGGTGATTTAATTAATAAGTTAGAAGAAAATCTTGCCAAATACCTTAAAACAGAGCAGGTTTGCGCATTACAGAGCGGAACGGCAGGTTTGCATATAGCAATGAGACTATCCGGAGTTGAGCCAAATACTGAAGTTATTGTTCCGACTTTAACCTTCGCCGCTGCCGTAAACCCTGTAAAATACTGTTACGCAGAGCCGATTTTTATGGATTGCGACGACAGTTTATGTATGGATGCAAAAAAAGTTGAACAATTTTTAGAACAAGAATGTGATTTTGACGGTGAAAAAGTTATTAACAAAACGACAAAACGTCAAATCAAAGCAATCGTTGTAGTTCATGTATTCGGAAATATCGGAAATATTGAATTACTTTGCGAATTAGCAGAAAAATATAAATTGAAACTTATAGAAGATGCGACAGAAGCTCTCGGAACATACATTTTAGATAATGGCAAATTTGCGGGAACACTGGGGGATTTCGGAGTTTATTCTTTTAACGGAAATAAAATAATTACCACAGGCGGAGGCGGAGCTTTAACGGCTAAAAATCCTGATGATGTAAAGCATGCAAAACATTTATCAACTCAGGCAAAAGCTGATACAGTTTATTTTGTTCACGATGAAATAGGCTATAACTACAGAATGACAAATTTGCAAGCTGCTCTTGGTGTTGCACAATTAGAACAATTAGAAAAATTTATTGAAATAAAGAAGAAAAATTACGAATTATATATCGAAAACGGCTTAAATCTTTTAGGTTTCAGCGACAAAATAAGAACAAATCACTGGTTTTATTCGCTTGTTACAGACAAACGTGATGAATTAATTAAATATATGACAGAAAATAAAATTCAAACCCGTCCTATATGGAAGTTAATTCATACATTAAAACCATATGAAGGCTGTCAGACTTATAAAATTACAAAAGCATTGGAGTATTATGAAAAAGTTGTAAACATACCTTGTTCAACAAATTTAAGCAAAAATGACATTGAACGGGTTATAATAGTATTAAAAAAAATTTAACTAAAAAACAATGATATTCAAAACTTTTAAAGAACAAAAAAATAATATTGATTTCCATTTACATACAACATACACTGACGGACAATCTACATTACGTCAAATGGCACAAAAATGTCTGGAATTAGGATATACTACAATTGCATTTACTGATCACGTTAGAGAAGATTCCGATTATTTATGTGAATATTTCAAAGAAATCGATAAAATAAAAAAAGAATTAAATATTGAAATTTATAAAGGCATAGAAGCAAGAATTTGTGATTTTACCGGCAATATTGCATATCCAAAAGACAAAAAAGCTGAAATTATTGTTGCAAGCGTGCACAGAATATCAATAAATGATAAACTTTTTAAAATTAACGATTTTAAACCTGAAATAGCCTTTGAAATAGAAAAATTATTAGCCGTTAAAGCAATAAAAAGACAACAGTGCAATATCATAGGTCATACTGGAGGTATGTGTATACATAGTTTCAACGAATTTCCTGTGGAATATTTTGAAGAAATAATAAAAGCTTGTACTGAATACAATATAGCTTTTGAAATAAATTCCAGATACCACAAAAAATATATACATAGATTAGAACCAATTTTGGAAAAATATAATCCATATGTAACTTATGGTTCGGATGCACATAACACAGAAGAAATCAGAGGAATTTATGAATAAAATAAATATTTTAGTTACCGGAACAGGCTCCTTAATTTGTCAGGCTATAATAAAATCTATAAAACAATCTTCATTAAAAGATGATATTTACATAGTAGGTTATGATTATTTTCCCGAAACAGTCGGAAGTTTTTGGTGTGATAAAAATTATATTTTACCTGATATTTTAAAACCTGAAAATAAAGATAACTGGCAGGAACAAATATTCGATATTATTAAAAGGGACAATATTTCATTGTTATTTATCGGTTTAGATTTTGAGTTAATTTTATTTGCGGAGTTAAAAGAAAAAATCGAATCTCAAACAAAATGCAAAGTAATCGTTGCGGATAAAAAAGTTTTAACAATAGGAAATGACAAATATTTAACTGCACAATTTTTAAAAGAAAATGGACTTAATTATCCAAAAACTTATTTAATTGATGAATTTAAAGACGGATACATAGACTATCCCTGTATATTAAAACCCAGAGTCGGGGCAAGAAGTAAAGGGGTTTCGATAATAAATTCAAAAGAAGAATTATATAAAAAAGCAAATATTGTAGAAGGTGCAATAGTTCAGGAATTAATTGGAAACAAAGATAGCGAATATACATGTGGCATTTTGTACCTGGACAACAAACTAATAAGTTCAATTGCACTTAAACGTGTTTTAAAAGAGGGTAATACACACCTTGCAAGATTTAACAAAAATTTCAGTCCAAAAATATACGATTATTTAAATGAAATTGCACACAAACTAAAACCGTATGGGAGCTGTAATCTGCAATTGAGAACTGATGAAAAGGGAGAGCCGTTCTTATTTGAAATTAATCCTCGTTTTTCAGGCACAACATATATACGTTCACTTTTTGGATATAAGGAAGTTGAATACATTATCAAATATCTTTTAGGAATGTCCAATGAGTCTTTTGAATTAATAGAAGGAACAGTATGCAGATATTATGAGGAGAAATTAGTTTAATGGCAAATATACTACTAACCGGTGCGAACGGTTTTGCAGGTAAAAATTTAGCAGATTATTTAAAACTTAAAGGTTATAATATATTACCTTTAACAAGGAATGATGTAGACCTTGAAAAAACTGATTATATTGAAGAATTTGCAAATAATTTATTACCAAATAAAATCGATACTATTATACATCTTGCGTTTAAAATGGCGAGTCCTAAACAAACAGAATACGAACAGATTAGCGTATTCAACCAAAATATAATAATTACACAAAATCTAATAAAAATAGCACAAATTATAAATCCCCAAAAATTAATTAATTTTTCATCTATGGCTGTTTATCCTAATGTTGATGGAAATTTTGATGAGAATTCCGTGATTAAAACATCAAAAAATACCGATTGCATGTACGGTTTAGCTAAATTTTGTGCAGAAAATATGTTTGATAACTATTTAAATAATGTAGAAATAACTCATCTTAGAATTGCTCAAATTTTTGCAGAAAAAATGCGCAGTGACAGAATCATACCTATAATGAAAAAAGAGTTGGAAGACTCAAACCAAATAACAGTTTATGGAAATGGAGAAAGAGAAAGTTGTTTTATATCAATTAAAAAATTATGTGAGACTGTTGAATTCTTTATTAAAAATAATAAACCGGGTATATACAACACAGGTGAATTTAACATCAGCTATTATAATCTTGCAAAAAAAACCATTGAAAAATACGGAAATTCAAATTCAAAAATAATAAAAGTTGACAAAGGTTCGAAATCTAAATTTTGTCTCAACCTTGATAAATTAAATAAACTTATGTATAATTAAACTATGTTTCAATTATTTCCGATAGAAAAAGAATACGATAAACAAAGTCTTTTAAATAAGTACATTAATATTTTTGGACTAAAGATACGCTATTCTAAAAATTGGGGGATAGAAGGATTCAATAATAAAATTAAATTTAATAAAAAAAAATTAAAAGGTATTGTCGTTAAAATAATTGGTTCAAATAACGAAATCATAATTAATGACCAATCAAATATAAATAATCTTTTAATTGTAATTATTGGTAATGATAACAAGATTGAAATTGGCAGCATTTCAAGTTATCTTGATTCAAGAATATTAATTCAAGGTTCATATAATAATGTTGTTATTGATAATAGTGATAAATTTATAAAAAATACAAATATCAATGTTGCCTGCGATAATGGCAATTTACATATAAACAAAAATATTTCCATTATCGGCTCTGAAATTAACCTGCGAACAAACCATTCACAAATAGATATTGGTGAGGATTGTATGTTATCGAACAATGTCACTATAATGTCCGGAGATGGACACTTAATTATTGACAAAACAACTCATCAACCCATTCATACTAATGGATTTTGCAAAGTTGGCAATCACGTATGGATAGGAAAAGATTCAACAATATGCAAAAATACAGTAATACCTGATGGTTGCGTTATTGGAACTAACAGTGTTGTAACAAAAAAGTTCAAAGAACAAAACTCTGTAATAGCTGGCATTCCTGCTAAAGTAATCAGGAAAAATATCGAGTGGGACAGAGAGTATAAATTTTAAGGATTATTTTATGGGCAATTTATTAAAGTCGGAAGTTTGGTTAAATAATATTTCTGATATTTTGTGATATTATATAACCATGAAGAAAGTATTTATAATTGCAGAAGCAGGAGTCAATCATAACGGGTCGTTTGAACTTGCAAAACAACTTGTTGATAAAGCTGTTGATGCAGGTTGTGATTGCGTTAAATTTCAAACTTTTCAAAAAGCAGAAAATGTCATAAGCAAGTTTGCGCAAAAGGCTGATTACCAAAAAGAAACTACAGGTAAAAATGAATCTCAGCTGGAAATGGTTCGAAAATTATGGCTCTCTTTCGATAATTTTAGAGATTTAAAAAAGTATTGCGAAAACAAAAATATAATGTTTTTATCCACACCTTTTGATTTGGAAAGTGCTGATTTTCTAAATAATTTAGGTATGAAACTTTTTAAAATACCGTCAGGTGAAATTACAAATTTGCCTTATTTGAGAAAAATAAACTCCTTCGGTAAAAAAGTTATTTTATCAACAGGTATGTCCACTCTTGATGAAATTCAAGACGCACTGAATGTTCTTAAAAATTGCGATGTTTCACTTTTACATTGCACAACGGAATATCCTTGTCCATATGATAATGTAAATATGAATGCGATGCTCACAATAAAAAAACATTTTAATCTGCCTGTCGGTTACTCTGACCACACACAAGGCATAGAAATACCTATAATGGCAGTGTCAATGGGCGCTGAAATTATAGAAAAACATTTTACACTCGATAAAACAATGGAAGGCCCTGACCATAAAGCAAGTTTAGAACCTAACGAACTAAAGCAAATGGTTAAATCAATAAGAAATATTGAAAAAGCATTTGGAAGCGGGATTAAAGAACCCCAAGAAAGCGAAAAAAAGAATATTGAAATCGCAAGAAAATCTATTGTCGCAAAACGTGATATAAAAAAAGGTGAAATGTTTACAGATGAAAATTTAACGGTAAAACGTCCTGCAACGGGAATATCCCCAATGAAATGGGATGAAATAGTTGGAACTTTTGCACAAAAAGATTATAAAGAGGATGAGATAATTTAATGCGTAAAATTTGTGTAGTTACTTCAACCAGAGCCGAATACGGAATAATGAGCACCCTGATAGAAAAAATAAATCAGGATAAAGATTTAGAACTTCAATTAATTGTAACCGGCATGCATCTGTCCAAAAAATTCGGATATACTATTGATGGAATCACTCAACCAATCACCAAAAAAATAGATATCGAAATAGAAAAAGAGCCTGCACACTCGCTGGCATTAGCAATTGAAAAATTTGATACGGTATTTAAAGAATTAAAACCTGATATTGTAACAATTTTAGGTGACAGATACGAAATTATGGGTGTAGCACAAGCCGCAATGCTAAATAATATACCAATCGCCCACATAAGCGGAGGTGATACAACAGAAGGTGCAATAGATGAAGCCATTCGCCATTCAATCACAAAAATGAGTCATCTGCACTTTACAAGTTGCGAAGAATATAGAAAAAGAGTAATTCAACTGGGTGAAAATCCTGAAAGAGTTTTTAATGTTGGTTCTTTAGGTGTTGAAAATATTAAAACTATTCCACTTATGAGCAAAACTGAATTGGAAAAATCTTTAGGTTTTAATTTCAACAAACATAACTTACTTGTTACATTTCATCCTGTAACATTAGAAGGTAATTCAAAAGAACAATTTTGGGAGTTATTGAAAGCTCTCGATGAATTAAAAGAAACAAATATCATTATAACAAGTCCTAATTCTGATGAAGGAAATCAAGAGATTTTTGAACTTATCGAAAGTTTTGAAAAAACACACAAAAACGTAAAATCATATAAATCACTAGGTATGAAAAGATACCTTTCAGCTTTGCAATATGTAAATGCGGTTGTTGGTAACTCTTCAAGCGGTATTATTGAAGCACCAAGTTTTGGAATTGCAACTGTCAATATTGGAAATCGACAAAAAGGACGTCTTCAGGCATCCTCTATTATAAACTGCGAACCTGAAAAATACAGCATCATTGAGGCCATTAAAAAAGCTATTGATGAAAATTTTACAAATACCAAAAATCCTTACGAAAAAAATAATACAAGTGATAATATAATAAAAATTCTTAAAAATTTCGATTTATCAAATATTATAAAAAAAGAATTTTATACCCTAAATTGATTTAATTCCTTTTTGTTGTATCATAAGCTTAGAGGAATTCCAATGAAAAAAATTAAAACTCTTATATACGGATTTGGACTTGTCAACAATTTATTAAATGAACTCGAAAAAAGTGAATTGTTAGATATAAAAATTGAGTATATTACTAATAGAAAAAATAGTATTACACATTGGGAATACCCTTATTTATCCCCTAACAAATCGCCGGAACTCAAGTATTCATTACCATTTGATTTATATCTAAAAATTTTTTATAAACAATTCCCTAATTTTATGAGAAATTGGACAAGATGGGACAGCTTTTACGGCGTAATGTCAAGCGGTATGGACATTTTTTACCAATTTAAAAGAGTATTGGATGATTGTTATAGCAAACTTATTGAAAACGAAATTGAATTAATAATTCACGCAAATTTTCCTCACGAAGTCGTTGATACAATGTATATGGTACTTGCAAAAGAATTAGGAATAAAAATCATTTTCGGTTCACCTGCACAATATTTGCAAAAAAAGATTCTACTGCTAAGAGAAAATGTTGAAGATATAGGCAAATGCGAAAATCAAAAAAAACACAATAATATTGAAGATTTTGGCATAGAAGATTTCCTAAAAGCCAGAGAATTTATATCTAAACCACCTGCAGACTGGAAAAATTGCGAAACATTTTTAAATAGCCACGCGCTTGACAATGACAATATTTTCAAAAATGTAAATAAAAAGAAAATTGACGAATTTTATAAAATATTAAAACATATTACTGTTAACGAAATTCCAAAAGGTATAAGATACGCTTATTACCCTCTGCATTACCAGCCTGAAGCTTCAACAATTTCTTTGGCGGACAGCTGGTGCGAAGATCAAACAGTACTAATTGAAGGTATTGTAAGACAAATGCCTGATGATATGTATCTTGTAGTAAAAGAACATTTTCAACAGACTTTTCACTGGCGCGAACCAATCTTCTATCAAAAACTTGCAGAATTAAAAAAAGTTATTTTTGTTTCACCTGATTTACAATCAACAGACATATTAAAAAATGCTGAATTTGCAGTTACTACAACAGGTTCTGTTGGGTTTGAAGCCCTAATGATGGAAAAACCTGTAGTTTATGGAGGTTATCCGCTATATCAATGTATACCCGGAGCATTTAAATTTGATGAAAACTTTAACATTAATGATGTTTTAAATTTCAATTGCAACAAAGAAGATATTAAAAAAGCTTTTACCGAGTTCTTACAAACAGGATATGAAGGCACTAATAATCCTTATGATAACGGGCTTGATTGTACTGAAGAAGAAAATATGCAAAAATTAGTATATGCATACACTGATTACATTAATGAAATTTTTGGCAACAATCCAAATTATCGCGAAAATATCAAAAATATGTACAAAAATTTAGAAGAAAACACAAAAATTAAAGAAAATATTAATCCTGAAATACAAGAGAATATAAAAAATTGTTTGCCTGATTTGTCATATTTTAACAAAAGAAGATATCAGGATTTTCCTGATATTGCATATTTATACAAAAACAGAAAGAAAAAATCAAATAAATACGGCAAAATAAGTACTTTTATAGAAAAAAATACAAGAAGTATAAGAAAATTATTTAACAAAAAATAGGTATATATGATAAACGAAATTAAAAAATGCAGAAATTGTAAAAGTTCAAATTTAACAGAAGTTCTTTCACTTGGAGAACAAGTTTTGACAGGCGTTTTTCCAAAATCAAAAGAAGAACAAATAACAAAGGGTCCGCTGGATTTAGTATGGTGCCAGGATTGCGGATTATTACAAATGAAGCAGTCTTATTCTCTTGATGAAATGTACGGAGAAAACTATGGTTATCGTTCAGGATTAAACCAATCAATGGTCAACCATTTAACACACAAAATTGCTTTTTTGGAAAAACTTGCAAATCCAAAAGAAAATGACCTTGTAATTGATATAGGGAGCAATGACGCAACATCATTAAAAGCTTATAAGAGCAAGTGCAAAAAAGTCGGTATCGATCCGACAGGTATAAAATTTAAAAAATATTATACGGAAGATATCAGCTTAATTCCTGATTTCTTCTCTGCAAAAATATTTAAAGAAAAATTTGGTGAACAAAAAGCAAAAATTATAACATCTATTGCTATGTTTTACGATTTGGAAGAACCTCAAGATTTTGTAAAAGATATAGAAGATGTTCTTGCGCCTGACGGAATTTGGCATTTCGAACAAAGCTATATGCCGTCAATGCTAAGGACAAACGCTTATGATACGGTATGTCACGAGCATTTGGAATTTTATTCATTCAAAGTTGTAAAAGAAATGCTTGAAAATAACGGACTGAAAGTTATTGATGTACAAATGAACGCAATAAACGGTGGTTCTTTTGCGGTAACAGCTTGTAAAAAAACTGCTGATTACAGAGAAAATACACCAATCATAAATTGGATGCTTCAACAGGAAGATGATTTAGGATTAAGTACCCCGAAGCCATATCGTGATTTTGAAGAAAGGGTTTTTAAACACAGAAAAAATCTTAAAGAATTAATTGAAGCGCTTACAAAAGATGGAAAAAAAGTTTTTGGTTATGGCGCAAGTACAAAAGGTAATGTCTTATTACAGTTTTGCGGACTAACATCCAAAGAAATTCCATATATAGCAGAAGTCAATGAAGACAAATTCGGTTCATATACGCCGGGAACATTAATTCCTATTATTTCAGAAGAAGAAGCAAAAAAAATGAATCCTGACTATTTTTTGGTTCTTCCTTGGCATTTTAAACATAACATACTTGAAAGAGAAAAAGAATATCTTGAAAATGGCGGAAAATTTATTTTCCCTATGCCGGAAATTGAAATTGTATAAAGGTTAGACAATGAATAAACTTAAAAAAAATATATACGAATATATTTCTAAAACAAATCTGTTTGGATTAGGATATCATTTTTTCAATAAACTTCATCCGAGAAAACTAACAAAAACTATCATAGATATTGCTTCTGCTTGTAATGCAAAATGTCCGTATTGTCCAAGACAACAAGAAGGGTTTACATTTAAAAACAACGGACTTATGCAAGATGAAGTATTTGATACAATTTATTCTCAATTAAAAAAAATGACACATATAAAAAATGTTTCATTGTATGCTTTTGGAGAACCTCTTTTAAACAAAAACGCAGGGAAATATATAAAAAAAATTGCTGAACTAAACAGACATATTTTATTATCTACAAATACAACTAACATGGATAAATTTACAGATGAATTAATGCTTGTAGACCGTTTACAGTTTTCAATTGAAGGATGGGATAAGGAAAGTTACGAAAGGACAAGAAAGAATCTTAACTTTGAAGAAACAATTGAGAACTTAAGAAAATTTAATGAGGCAGTATTAAAAAGAAGAAGTGAAAATCTAAAAACTCCACTTCGCACAATAAACTGTCTGTTTACGAAATCAACCAACTTACACAAATTTATTGAAACTTGGTCACCATATGTTGATGAAATAAGATTTACAGCAATGGGGCCTTATATATCCTGGACTAAAGACAATAAAAGTACAAATTTGTATTACAGCCAAGAAATGAAAGAAGATTGCTTTAATTTTAATATACCTGTTGAAATGAAAACTTGCAGTTATATAAACAATACTATAACGGTTAATTCTGACGGCAAAGTTGTTCTATGCTGCGGAGATTTTTCTCAACATCTTGATTTAGGTGATTACAAAGACCTAAATAAAGCGTTCAAATCAAAGTTATTGAAAAAACTAGCAAGACAAATATATTATGAAGAAAAAAGTATTTGCAGCGGATGCAGAAATTATTATGTTTGCGATAAAAATAAAGTTTATGAGCATTTTCCTGAATTTAAAGACATAGAAAAACTTTCAACAGATAAATGCAAAATAATTGTGAAAATTTAAAGGTTTTTTATTATGACAGAAAAAAAGAAAATTTTATTTATATGTCATATGTCAACTTTTTTTACCGAACAAATAAGTGTCATCAAATTATGTTTGGAAAATAACATTACTCCGATTATACAATTTACCTGTCCGTTGTGGACTGTTATAAAGGGTATTAAAACTTGTCTTGAACTGGGAATAGATATTTATGATACAAACGGAAACATTTTAACTGATATTGACAAAATAAATAGCAATAAAACAGATACAAACAGTAAAATTACCCCTCAAAACAAAACACTCAGAGAAAAATTTACAGAATTAAAAAATAGTCCGATTATAAACTGGGGAAATATAGAAAAACGTTTTAAAAAAAGACGTTTAACTATGAGAAAAATTATACAAACAATTAAGCCTGATTTAATCGTTTTAGGCGGAGATATTACAGGACACGATACCTGTATTTGCATAAAAGAAGCTCATCGTTTCAACATAAAAGTTGCAACACTAACTCTTATAATGGCAAACGGTAAAGATCCTGCACACTTTTTTGTTTCAAATAAATCCTACCTTCTTGATAACCCTATAAACAAATTAACAGGCTTAATATTCAAAAAGTGGGTATATAACTATAAAGGAACAAAATTATTAAGACTACCCAGCGCTTACGTCTGGTACTATAAATTAAAAGGAATTGAACCTCCTTTACCATGGGTACACAATAGCGGATATTCTGACGCCATTTTTTTGGAAGGAAAAGAATGGAAAGACTATTACATCAAATCAGGACTTGATGAAAATAAATTGTATATAACAGGCAGTTATAACCACGATTTATTGTATGCAAAAAATCAAAATAAAACTGAGTTGAAACAAGAATTATACAAAAAATATAATTTTGATACAACAAAAAAGCTTATTATAATTGCCCTTCACCCTGAAAAATATATGAATGGCATAACTGATTTTGAAGAAAACGCAGATAAACTAAATGATTACTGGATACCTTTATTAAAAGGAACAAACTGTAATATAATCGGATGTCCTCATCCGTCCTGTGACATAAATTACTACAAAAAATATGAATCGGATAATTTCAAAATATATGATGGATATACAATAGATATTATAGGGTTATGCGATATATTTATAACAAATTTTTCATCCACGATAAAATGGGCTATAATGAATGGAATACCTGTTATAAACTATGATTTAACCCTTGGCGGATATGATTATTATAACAATACACCAGGTGTAATAACAATAGAAAACAGAAGAGATTTTGAAACACAACTAAATAGACTTACTACAGATGAAAGTTATTATAATGATATTATGCAAAAACAATTTAAAAAAAGTCAAGACTGGGGGGTATTGGACGGCAAAGCAGGAGAAAGAATACTTGCACAACTTAATTCAATGATGGAGAAAAAATAATATGCCAAAAGCTCTGATTATAGGTTCAAACGGACAAGACGGAAAACTTTTAACAAAGTATTTACAGGATAAAAATATTGAAGTTATAGGTGTTACAAGACAAGACCCTTTTTTAATGCACGATTTGAACTTTTTAACTGAATATTTTTCACAAAACAAAATAAATCAAATTTATTATTTGGCAGCACATCACCATTCATCAGGCAGCATTATAGAGCAGGACAGTACAGAATTTTATGCTTGTTTTAAAACACACGTTGAATATATAAAAAACATATTGGAAGTTCTTACAGAGGTTTCACCATATACAAGAGTTTTTTACGCATCATCATCACTCGTTTACGGTATACCAAAACAGGAATTATTAAATGAAAACTCTGAAAAAAATCCTGCATGCGACTACGGAATAACAAAAAAAATCGGTATGGATATTATAAAATGGTATCGCGAAAAATATAATTTGTTTGCCTGTTCCGGTATTTTATTTAATCACGAATCACATCTTCGCTTAGAAAACTTTTTATCCAGAAAAATTATTAAAACTGCGGTAGAAATAAAAAAAGGAAAAACGGATAAATTAATACTCGGAGATTTAAACGCACAAACAGACTGGAGTTACGCACCTGATTTTGTTGATGCGTTTTACAAAATGCTAAGTGCAGATAAAGCTGATGATTATGTAATTGCATCAGGAAAATTACATAAAGTTCAGGACTGGGTAGAACAGGTTTTCGGCTTGTTAAATTTAGACTGGACAAAATATGTTATTGAAGATAAATCATTAATTACAAGAAAAAAGCCGATTATGATTGGGGATAATTCAAAAATAGAAAAGGAATTAAATTGGTTGCCTGCAACAACTTTTAATGATATCATTAAAAATATGTTAAATGAGGAATTAAAAAATTATGAGTGAACAATCAATATTTAAACGCTTATTTAGTGAAGAAGAATTTATTGACAGATTTGCAAATGATTCAACACACGCAGTTGACGTTATAATACCTGTTTTACACACGAATGAATTATGGTACAAAAATTTAATTTCAATATACAGGGAAATTCCTGTTAATCGTTTACTTTTGGGTGACGGCGGCTGTATTGATGATACAATCGAAATAGCTAAAAAATTCCCTCGTGTTGAAGTATTTGACCATTCACAATACAAAACACTGGGTTATTCAATAATGCAATTAGTAAAAGAAGTTCAAACAGAATTTTTTATATACCTTCATTCTGACGTTTATATTGCAGACGGATGGTTTGACAAATTCTATCTGAACACTGAAAAATATGACTGGTTTGAATGCGAACAAAGACACGTTTGCCTGATTGAATATGACAGAAAATTTGCAGATTCACCAAGAGGTTTTGGCTTTGGAGGTTCTCAAATGGGCAAAAAATCAGCATTTGATGATATTATGGAAGATATAGATGACGACTATTTATACCGCAATGAAGATATAATCTTAAGAACTGCTCTTCAGAAAAAAGGACACAAATGGGGATTTGATGATACATTATTCCATTACCATGAATTAATGCATAAACCTTCACCTAACGGAAGAAAATTCAAAAGTTTAAAACTGGAATTAGAAATCCCTGAACACGAACAATTTAAACATTGGGATATGCAATTAAGAGGTTATATAAAATATTTAGAGCCAACAAACCCTGTATTATTTAAAGAAGGAATTAATTTTAAAAATAAATTAATTAAAAAAAGATTTGTCAACAAATATGAATTAATTGAATGGGTCGAAAAGACAAATAAAAATTGGCTTTGTATTTTTACGAAGAAAGAATTGTTAAAATACAAACTAAAAAAAATTTTTAAACTAATCTAAGAATCAGTTTATGGTATATTATCAATATGGATAAAGCAAAATTTACAATTCAAGATAATAAAACAATAAAATATGCGTTGGAAAAAATAAGTAATTTTCCGTCAGGTACTGTTTGCCTAATTTTATTCGTAATAGATAAAAATGCAAAAGTTGTTGGCACACTAACAGATGGAGACATTCGTCGAGGTCTGTTAAAAGGTTGTACCTTAGACGATAAAGTTACAAGCATAATGAAAAAAGATTTTAGATATACGCAAGATTTTTCGGATTATGAAAAAATTGAAGAATTTAAAAAAAAGCTTTTGAAAGTTATTCCGCTTGTAGATAAAGATTTTCACTTAATAGAATTAATTGATTTAACAAAAATAAAATCAGTAGTTCCCGTAGATGCAGTAATTATGGCCGGAGGTCAAGGTGTAAGATTGAAACCATATACAAACGATACACCAAAGCCTATGCTTGAACTTGCGGGAAAACCAATTATTGCACACAATATTGACAGATTAATACAATTCGGGATTAAAAATATTTATATTTCAGTTAATCACCTGAAAGAACAAATTATTGATTACATAAACAAAACTTATAAAAATGAAAAAGTAAGCATAAATTTTATAGAAGAGACACAACCGCTCGGTACAATTGGTTCGTTATCACTTGTTAATAACTATAAACACAATGATATTTTGGTAATGAATGCTGATATTTTAACTAACATTGATTTTTATGACTTTTTTATTAACTACAAAAATCACAATGACAGTATGTCCGTTGCAACCTTCAACATAAGAATTAATATTCCGTACGGTATTCTTGATACAACAGATAAAAAAATTAATTCTTTAATCGAAAAACCATCATTTACATATTATTCAAATGCAGGAATATACTTGATAAAAAAAGAAATGCTAAAATATATTCCGAATAATGAAAAATATGATTCAACCGATTTAATGGAAAAGTTAATAGATGAAAACAAAAAAATAAGTCATTTTCCTATCCGCGGATACTGGCTTGATATAGGCAACGCTCAAAACTACGCAAAAGCGCAAGATGACATTAGGTATATAAAATTTTAGATATGTATAAAAATAAAAAAATAATTGCTATAATTCCTGCCAGAAGCGGTTCGAAGGGATTAAAAGATAAGAATATCAAAGATTTAAAAGGTAAGCCTTTAATAGCTTATACTATTGAATCCGCAAAGAAAACTGATATATTTGATGAAATAATGGTTTCAACAGATAGCGGACTTTATTCCAAAATAGCTGAAGAATACGGGGCAAGTGTTCCTTTTTTAAGAAGTGAAGAAAATGCTAACGATAAAGCAGGTTCTTGGGATGTAGTCAGAGAAGTATTAAATAACTATGAACAAAAACTTGGTAAAACATTTGACGTCATAGTTTTATTACAACCAACTTCACCTTTAAGAACTTCTAGTCATATCAGAGAAGCTCTTGATTTGTTTTTTAAAAAAGATGCAGATACTCTGTTTTCTGTCTGTGAAACTCCTCACCCTATATTTTGGTGCAATACAATAGATGAAACACTTAGTGCAAAAGATTTTATAAAACCGGAATACAACGTACAACGGCAGAAATTACCAAAATCTTTTACTATAAATGGCGCTATCTACATAACAAAACCTTCACAACTTTCTAATCTTAATTTTTATGGAGATAACAGTTATTTATATGTAATGCCTAAAGAAAACTCAGTTGACATTGATTCTGAATTAGATTTTAAGTATGCAGAAACAATTATGGATAACAATATTTTATGAAAAAAAGAACCATTCTATCAATATTAATAACAATTATTTGCGTGATAATAACAAATAAATTATGGCTTAGTTTTTCGCCCATGCCTGTAAGCTTTGACATATCCGGAGATGGAAGTTATAAAATTACAGCAGTATTAAATAAAAAGAATGATGACAAATTTATCAAAGTAAAAAAAGAAGATAAAAATATCGATTTAACGAATGAGGCAATAAATCTCACTATTGACGTATATAGAGCAAAAAATCCAAAACGTCTTAAATTAATGTTTGCAAAAAAATCTTTCACAAAAAATTCAATTGTAATAAGCAATCTTCAACTAAACAACGGGGAACTTAAACTTGATGATTTATCGAATTTCAGCGCATTAAAAGCTGATTTAAAAATTAAAGATGACAAAATCATATTAACTCCTAAAAATAATAATTTTGAGTTAATATGTGCCACCCCGCTAAATATAAAAGCAAAAGTAAACTTCGAACCATTGTTGCTAATAACACTTAGCATTCTAATCTTCCTTATATCATACAAGTTAAGCAGTTATTTGGCAGATTTCAAGAATATCAAAAATCAGTCAAGAATTGAAATAGTTTTCTTAACTATTTTCATGATATTTTTATTTATTCCGATGAGCCATATTAATGTCAATGCAAAATCAAAAACAGAAAACAGGTACTTAGCAAAATGGCCTTCATTTATAACAGAATCAAGCACAATAAATTATGAATTCGGGAAGAATTACAACGAATGGTTTAATGACAGATTTGCATTAAGAGATATATTTATTCAAACAAATAATTTTATAAATTGCTTATTGAATGTAAATTTATATAAATCCGGAGATATTACATTTTATAAAAAATTCAATCTTTTAATAAGAAGAAAAAGTTTTTGGGGGTTGGAAAACTTTTATAAAGAAAATAAAGAAGAAATTTATAAAAGCTATGCTGACAACCTTATACGATTGAATAACGATTTGAAAAAACAAAATATAAAGTTGTACTTACTTGCAATTCCCCGTCAATGCGAATTTTTTGATTACAATTATCCGGACAGATTAAGCATTAGGCCTGATTCTATGGAAGATATATTAGATCATCTAAAGAAAAATACAGATGTAAAATTTGTATATCCAAAACAGGAAATGCTTGAAGCAAACAAAGAATCACCTGTTTACTTTAAAACTGACACACACTGGTCTAAAAAAGGTGCTTATATTGGTTATAAAAGCATCATAGAACTTATACAAAAAGACTATCCGTCTGTACCGTTATTAGAGGAAAAGACACTAACTCCGTACTATAAAAAAGAAGTTCAATATTGGTGGAATGCAGAATTTACCGAAGGTCAGGCATTAATGCAAATCAATATACCTAAATTTATAAAAAAGAATATTTTAGATACCGACTACATATATTATAAAAATCCAAACAAAGATAAATTAATGGTTGGGGAATTTACAAAGATAAGAAATATTGACAGCTCTGATGAAGAATTTTATTACCCCGACGGTGCAAATTTAAGAGTGATGTTAATACAAAATTCTTTTGGCAGGAATTTGGTTGAATTCTTACCATATAGTTTTAAACACACACTCAGATTATATGATAACTACAGAAGCATGAATATGGCAGAATATGAACCTATAATAAAAGATTTCAAACCTGATATTATAATTATAGGTTTCCAAAGTTCATACACACCAAAATTATTAAACATTTATGAAAATGAAGATAAAGATAATAAATTACAAAAGATTGAAAATTAAGAGGAAAAAATATGCTATTTAGTTCAATGACGTTTATATTTATGTTTTTACCAATACTTTTACTTTTGTATTTGGTAACAAAAAAAGAATTACATAATCCGATACTACTGGCGGCGAGTATAATATTTTACGCTTGGGGTGAGCCAAAATATTTGGCAATAATGCTTTTGACGATTATTATTAACTATTTCGGAGCATTATGCATAGAAATTTCTCAACAAAAGGGAAAGAATGAAGAACAGAGTTCTTCATTCGCAAATAATATTATTTGCGCAATTCCGTCTAAGCTTATACTTTTATTAACAATAGTTTTAGATTTAGCATTTTTAGTATATTTCAAATATTTCAACTTTTTAATAGCAAATTGCAACAGTTTATTCCATGCAAATATTCACGCATTAGATATTATAATGCCTATTGGTATTTCGTTCTATACATTTCAGGCAATGTCATATTTGATTGATGTTTATAGAGGCGAAGTAAAAGCTCAACACGATTTTTATAAACTTGCACTATATATTTGTTTATTCCCTCAATTAATTGCAGGGCCGATAGTTAAGTACCATGACGTGGCAGACCAAATTGACTCTCGTGAGGTAAATTTTGATAAAGTTAACCTTGGTGTAAAAAGATTTATCATAGGGCTTTCAAAGAAAATGCTTATCGCAAACACTATGGGCGCAATTGCGGATAAAATTTTCACACAAGACCCTCACGCATTTGGACACGGAATAGCATGGCTAGGTTCTGTTGCTTATACATTCCAAATTTATTTTGATTTTTCGGGATACTCAGATATGGCAATAGGTTTGGGTTTAATCTTCGGATTTAAATTCCTTGAAAACTTCAATTATCCATATATATCAAAATCTATAACCGAATTTTGGAGAAGATGGCACATCTCACTTTCTACTTGGTTCAAACAGTACGTTTATATTTCACTTGGAGGAAACAGACAAGGAAAATGGAAAACTGTCAGAAATCTTGGTATTGTATTCTTACTGACAGGTATTTGGCATGGTGCAGCATGGAACTTTGTTGTTTGGGGTATTTGGAACGGATTTTTCATTATTTTAGAAAAATTACTAAATATTAAGGAATTTGAGCAGAAAGAACACGCAAAATGGGTTTATGTACTTCAACATTTGTATTGTATATTCTTATTCGTAATCGGCTGGGTTATCTTCAGAGCTGATAGTATGAAATATGCCTGGGATTATATTATGAATATGTTTGGTCTGTTACATACAAATTCCGTATATACATTGGCTTATTATGTTGATACCATCGAAATTATTACATTTGTGGCAGCTATATTATGTGCAGTTCCGCTATTCAAAAATATGCTCGAAGTTCAAAACAAATTCGGCAGAGCATTTATTAACTTATGGTTATTAATATTGTTCTTCTTATCTACCATAAGCATCGCCGCAAATACATATAATCCGTTTATATATTTCAGATTTTAATAATCAATTAAATATTAACAGAACGGCTTAAAAATTCTTCAAGGGGTTTGATTTTTTCTATAAAGTCAAACTCTTTTTTGTAGCACTCTGCAACTCTTGCTTTATAACCTTCGTAATCATTCTTAATTGTGTCAACTGCGTTTTTCCATTGTGAAGAATCTTCAACATTATCTATTACAACACCGCAGTTATATTTTTCTATTAAATCTGCAAGCCCCGGTAATCTGTTAACTATAACAGGAATACTATATGTCATATAAAAATTAAGTTTACCCGAAGCTTTGCCTATTAATTTCAAATCATCGTTATACGGATTATAACAAGCTATACCAATTTCAATACCTTTATAGGCATATTCAATATCTTCAAAATCGTAAACCATTTCTGACAAGTACAAATTCTTAGTATTTGCGTTCATAACTTGTTTTGTATAATCTCGTTTTTTATTGATTTTCATTCTGTTATGGTAAACCAAAACAGCATTATCAAGTTCAGAAAAAGCTTTTGCAATTTCATACGAATAAACTGAGGTTTCAACCATTCCGACACTTGCACAAATTGCTTTTCCTTCAGGTAAATTTTTAAACTGCTCAATTACACCTATAAGTTTTTTCTTTGATTTTTCAGGAATTGCGTTATTTGGAACATAAACTATTTTAGATTTTTGTTCAATATCATCTGCATTATAAACCTGTTTTAATGTATTTAGCCTGTTATCGTCCTGCACCATAACAACTTTCATACGATTAAACATTTCGCACTGTTTTTCGGTATATATTTCACTTGTACTTGGCAGCTCTAAAGACAAATACATAATATTTTGACTATCGCCGATGATATCAGAAACAGGTTCTAACGACGTTTCATCAATACATACAAACCAATCATTTTTTTTATCAAAATTTTTAATAAGTTTTTTTACTTTTTTTGCAAAATTTATCGGTTTATCTGATTTTTTCCAATAAAAAGAGTTATAAATATACTTCACATCAATATTTTTTTCATCAAAAAAGTATTTTTTAAATTGAGTATTTTGAGCGTAAATAATAACTTTATCAAAATGTTTGCCTAAAATTTTCGAAATACTTATTGTTGTCGGAGAAACAGACAACCAGCCGTCATAAAAATAAACGTGGCAGGTACTCATATCTAAAATTCCTTTATCAATTTGCAGATATATTTTATATCATCTTCACTCAGGTTGCTTGCAGAAGGTAAATAGAATCCGTTTTTAGTTAAATAATCAGTAACAGGATATTCGCCGCTTCCGTCACAGCCGAAATCAAGCAGACATTTTTGTCTGTGCATGCCGGTAAATAATAACCTTGTATCAACTCCGTTTTGTTTTAAATGAGCAATTAATTCTTCTTTTGTATGACCGTAATTTTCAGGTTCTAAAAGAATTGTATTCATCCAGCATACATTTACAGAATTTTCTTCATCTTTTTGGAAAATAATTCCTTTAACATCTTTTAAATATTCTTTATATAAATTATGGTTTTTTATACGCATTTGTTTGTATTCGTCAGCTTTTTCAACCTGAGCCAAACCAATTGCGGCATGAATGTTGCTCATACGGTAATTAAATCCGATATCATTATGCTCGTATACTCTTGGAGCATCAATAGGAAAACTCATATTCTTCAAGTAACGGCATTTGTCATAATATTTTTGTTCTTTCATGACAACCATACCGCCTTCGCCTGTTGTAAGATTTTTATTGGCAAAAAATGAGAATGATGCTATGTCAGAAAAACTTCCCACTTTTTTGCCGTCATAAGTTGCGCCGTGAGCCTCTGCTGCATCTTCAACAATATATAAATTGTATTTTTTTGCAACACGTTCAATTTCTTTCATATTACATGGATTTCCAAAAATATGAACAGGCATTATAGCCTTTGTTTTATCTGTAATTTTTTCTTCAATTTTTGTAACATCTATATTCCAGGTATCCTTATCTGCATCTACAAATACAGGTTTTGCACCTGTGTAACAAACAGAATAAGCCGAAGCTATCATTGTAAAATCAGGTAAAATAACTTCATCACCTTTACCTATACCCAGTGCAGAAAGTGCCAAATGCAAAGAAACTGTACCGTTACAAACGGCTACACCATAATTACAATCACAATATTTTGAAAAACTTTCTTCAAAGGCTTTTACATATTTACCTAATGAGCTTATCCATCCTGTTTCCATACAGTCAGCAACATAAGCTTTTTCATTACCATTCAAAAACGGTTCGCATACTGGGATATTGTGAACTGAGGCCGGTGAACTGTGAACTGATAATTGCATATTTATTTTCCCTTTTTACTTTTCAAGTATTTAACTAGACCAATAATCAACTTTCTTACGTTAATTATTTTATCATAAATATCCTTTTGTACGGTGTATCCTAATTTTTGCGAAATAATTAATTGAGTTTCAAGCTCTGCAATGGAGCCTAGTGCAACATACAAAAATTGTATCATTTCCTTATCACTTTGCCTTGCAGAACCTTCTGCAATATTTGAAGGAATTGAAACAGCAGAACGGTTTATTTGAGACACTAAATTAAATTTTTCTTTAACAGGAAATGCAGACGTAATATTGTAAATATTTTCAACTAATTCTATAGCTAAATTCCAACAATCTAGTTTCTTATAACTCATAATTTTCCCTTACAGTTCACAGTTCACTGTTCACGCATGACAACATCATTACTATTCACACCAACAAAACGAACTTTGTCCTGTTCTCCAAGATATGGCCCTTGCTTAATTTCTATCATTTCAACTTCTTCAAGACATTCAAAACCATGTCCGCCATAAGCAAGCAAAATTATATCTCCTTCTTCAATAATATGACTTTCTATATATGCTTGATTATCTTCGTAAAAATCAACCCTCAATTTACCTTTTCTAATTACCAAAACTTCTTTGGTATAAGAAACATCTCTATGCACAACATTATGAGTATGAGCATCAATTCTTTTACCTGTCGGATGTTTCATATAAGCCAATTGTTGTGAAAAATCATCAGGTGTAAAAAATTCAACACCTTCTTTTGAATAATCTTTTTTTATAATTATCGCTAAAGTTTTTCCTTTATATTCAATCTTTTTTACTAAATCTTCCATTAGTTCTCCTTACACATATTTTACCATAAATTTTTTTATGATAAAATATAAATTATAGAATAACGTTAAGGAGAAATAAATGAAAAAGGCATTAATAACAGGGGTTACAGGTCAAGACGGTTCATATTTATCAGAACTGTTATTGGAAAAAGGATATGAAGTTCACGGTATTAAAAGACGTTCTTCATCTTTTAACACTTCAAGAATTGACCACTTATATCAGGATATTCATAACAAAGATTCAAGATTTATTCTTCACTATGGTGATTTATCTGATTCATCAAATTTGGTTAAATTAGTTCACGACATTGAACCTGATGAAATATATAACTTAGCAGCACAGTCACACGTAAAAGTATCATGGGATTGCCCTGAATACACTGCTGACTGCGACGCTTTAGGTACATTAAGACTCTTAGAAGCGATAAGAATGAATAAATTAGAACGTAAAACAAAATTCTATCAGGCTTCAACATCTGAATTATACGGTTTAATTCAAGAACCAATACAAAAAGAAACAACTCCGTTCTATCCTCGTTCACCATACGCAGTTGCAAAATTATATGCCTACTGGATTTGCGTAAACTACAGAGAAAGTTTTGGAATTTTTGCATCAAACGGTATTCTGTTTAACCACGAATCACCTAGACGTGGTGAAACATTTGTAACTCGTAAAATTACAATGGCAGCTACAAAAATAAAAGTTGGTTTGCAAGATAAACTATATTTAGGAAACCTTGGTGCAAAACGTGACTGGGGACATGCAAAAGATTATGTAGAAGGTATGTGGAGAATTTTACAACAAGACCATCCTGACAACTATGTTCTTGCAACAGGTGTAACAACTTCAATTAGAGATTTTTGTAAAATGACTTTCGAAGAATTAGGTATTGACCTTGAATTTGTCGGCGAAGGTGTTGATGAAAAAGGTATAGACAAAGCAACAGGAAAAACTTTAATCGAAGTTGATCCTCGCTACTTCCGTCCTGCAGAAGTTGAATTACTTTTAGGCGACAGCACGAAGGCAAGAACTGAACTTGGATGGGAACCTAAATACGATTTAAAAGCTTTAGTAAAAGATATGGTTGCAAGCGACCTTGAATTAGCTAAAAAAGAAAAAACTTTAAGAGAACAAGGTTACGAAGTTCTCGTTCCGCAAGAAGTTTAAATGGTAATTATTTTCAAAACATTTTACAAAGTAAAATGAAGTTGTAATTCAGGGTAAATTTATTTATGAATATAAATTTAACAAATCGAAAAATCATTAATATTCCAAGAGAGTTAAATTCCATAACAGTTATTCAAGTTATAAAGGAACTTAATATTTTTTTTGCCCAGGATAATATCAATACCGCAGAACTTAACTTCGCAAATACAATTTTTGCTTACCCAGGAGGGCTAACACCACTTTTGGCATATTTAAAAGAATATAAAGATAAGGATGACGATAAAACTTTTATCTTTATTAATTCTAAAGGTTCCAAAGTAGATAGCTATATAAGACGAATGGGATTTTATAGTTTATTAGGACTAAAAGATGATTACCCTTGGTTTAAATGGCCCGGAGTCGGACGTTTTCAAACACCATATTTTTTTATGAAAGATACAAGTCCATATATTGTGACAGAAAAAAGTGATCATATTATTAAAACTTTTATAAAAAACCGCAATGAGATGAATTACAATGAAGCCATAGGCTGGTGCGTTAATGAAATAGTAGATAATGCTCATAATCACTCAAATTCAGAATGTAATGTTATTATGGCTCAGAAATATTCTGATGGTATAACCGAATTTTGCGTAGCAGACAGAGGTATTGGTATAAAAGAATCAATGGGACTGGATGATACAAAGATTGCTCTTGAGCGATGTATTACTCGAGAAAAAGGCATAACTTCGACAGGCATGGGAAATGGTTTATATTATACAACCGAATTAATAAAAAGAGATAATTCAGGAAAATGTTCTATGTCCATATGGACTGAAAATCAATTACTATTATTATATAGCAATTCTAATCCTACAATTAAAGAAGTTGATGCATATTGGCAGGGTGTAAATATTTCCATTTCAATGTATAATGGTATTAGTGAAAGTCTATCCGAGCTTATGAACGGACAATACTCTTTTTCATATGAAAATATGCCAAATTACTACGAAAATTTATTTGAAAACTAGAAAGGAACATTAATGACAGAAATTTTAAAATTAAAAGATAGTGGTTCTGCTCTTGGTTTAAGAGATTTGGCTAAAAACCTTGGTGAAAATATAAAAAAAACAATTATTGAAAATAAAAATATTGTATTAGATTTTGATAAAGTCGATTCAATATCAAGTTCATTTGCGGATGAATTAATTGCAAAAATAATGATGGAAGTCGGACAAGAAAAATTTATAAGTCATGTTAAAATCAGAAATACTAACAATTTTATAAAAACGATGATAAACACAAGCGTTGCAGCGCGTATGCAATTGCAAAAATAAAAAAATAAGTGTTGAATTAAATTCAGCACTTATTTTTTATTAAATTTATGTAAACAAATGTAACAAAATAGTTTAAAACCCTCAAGAATTCATGCATTTGTGCCGACATGCATCATGTAGGCAAGGAAAGGAATATGTGTTATGGGTTTAGCAGCATCACAAGCAAGATTATTGACAATCACATCAAGATTGCACGATATCGAACTAAAACAACAAAATATTTCAAATCAAAAGATGCGTTTATCAAACGAATCTGATGAAGTTTCTACTGCTTACTCTAAAGCTTTGAATACTCAAAGATTTACTCTTAATAACGGTACTTCAAATGTTAAAATGACTGTAAAGAATTTGTTAGGTGCTGATTCTAAATATAAACTTATGACAAAAGACGGCAAACGAGTTGTTTCTAAAGATCAATATGAAGCTTTGACTAAAATTTCAAACAAACAAGAAAGTGCAGTAAAGAGTTACTATAATAATCACTATAGTTCTCCAAACTATAATAGTGAATGGTGTGAAGCATATGTTAATACAAATACAACATATTCAAACAATAAACATGGTGAAATGATTATTGGTAATGGTGCAGCAGCATATGCAATTATGAGAATGACAGGTAATACATATAATGCATTTGCACAGTTAAATGAAAAATATGGCACAGACGATAGTATGTCTTGGAATGATAAAATGGCAGCTTGGGAAAGAGCAACTGGTGGAGCAATCAGCCAAGAAAATTATGACAAGTACAATGCTAAATTTAGATCTATAGTATCTATGGAAAACATGAAAACAGATAGTGCAGGTTACATATATTCTGTAGACTTAAAAGAAAATGCAATTTTTGTATCTGATTCACAAATGAGCGATCCAAACTGGTTGTATAATGCAATTGAATCAGGTGAGTTTGTGTTAGTTGATACAAGCGGAAAAGAAGTTTCAACTTCAAGCGCTAAAGATATCGATACAGAATATGATAAAGAAGTTGCTGCAAGAGCAGAAGCTGAATACAACGCTGCTACCGCAAAAATCAACAGAAAAGAAAAAATATTAGACAATGAAGCAAGAAAACTTGATACTGAATACTCTGCTATGAATACTGAATATGAATCTATAAAGAATATTATTAAGAATAATTCAGATAAAACTTTCAATCTGTTCAGCTAGGTTTAAATAATAAAACACATTGCAAATAATCGTAACAATTTGTTTACAATAGTCCTTATTTAGTCAATTATTTTTTTTAGGATGCTTATAAAGGTATAACTTTATAAGGAATAACTATGAATATTAATCCAATTTCAACAAGACCTATTGCAACAAGTTTCGGATGTAGTGATCCAAATTGTAAAAATTGTTGCTGTGAACAAATTTTACCTCAACAACCTAAACAGGATACGGTTGAAATAAGTACATTTCAAAAAGTAAAAAACGCTTGCAAAAACGGCGTAAATTTTGTTAAAAATAACCACTCCGCAATAGGAGCCTCAGCCAGAGCTGTTGGTGTAGGACTGCTTACAGCCTGCACAATTCTCGGAGCTAATCAATTAATGTCAAAAGTATCGAAAAAAGATACTGCCTCTCTTGCGGCTAAGCTTGCAGCATTTGGCGGAATTGCTGCCGGTGCAACAGATTTAATAAAACACAAAGATGTTTTCAGCAAAAATAAACAAGCTGAAACTAAAAAATAATTGACAAACACTAAATAAACGAGTGATAATTAACAGAGTCGGAAAATATATTTCCGACTCTGTTAATTTAAATAAAAAAAAGGACACAAATGTGTCCTAAAAATCCAACTATCACAAATCATGTTATATATTTAATACTTTTTACAGTGTTCTGCCTGCCCAAATATTTTCAGCCAAGTTTGTCTGAGTTTTAGCAGCATCTACTGTTAACGTAACGTTGTTTGGAGTAAATACAAATACCATATCGCCAACTTTTTGAGGTTGACCGTTAAGAGCACTTGCAGCACCGCAAACGAAATCAATTGTTCTTTGAGATTGTTCTTTATCCAATAAATGTAAATTCAATACTATAGTTTTTCTGTCTTTTAAATTTTGAACAATCTGTCCTGCTTCACCAAAAGAGCGAGGTTCAATTATCATAACTTCGTTACCTCTCATATTAGGGTGAGATATAACTTTTAAATCAGCTCTTTCGTTTTTATTTTGAAACAAGTGTTGAGGTGAAACCGGAGCTAATGCAAGATTATCTTCTGTTTCATAATCATCATCAGTCTCATTAACCATTTCATCAAACACTTCATCTTCGTTTTGTTGATCTAAGCCTTGTGTTAAAAAGCCCAAAATTCCTTTAATTTGTTCAGTAATAGCCACTAATTCGTCCTCCAATATTTTTTATTATGTTGTACTAAATAATTTTCTGCCTATGCGTAACATTGTTGCGCCATGTCGGGCAGCGATTTGATAGTCATTGCTCATACCCATCGAAATTTCTTTCATTTCGCAGTTAAACCGTTTCACTAATTCAATCTGAGTTTGCTTAACTTCTTCAAACAGTTCATCTAATTCTTTTTCCGTAACTTCAAGCGGCGCTATATTCATGAGACCGAGAATATTTAAACCTTTAAGTTCTTTTATCAACTTAAAATTTTCAAACATTTCTTCTTTTGAAAAACCGAATTTTTGTTCTTCATTTGCATTATTCAATTGAATAAATACATTTTGAATTTTTCCGATTTTTACAGCTTCTGCAGAAATAGTTTCAGCAAGTTTTAAAGAATCTACCGAATGAATAACGTCAAAATTTCTAACAACTTTGTTTACTTTATTTGTTTGAAGGTGACCTATAAAATGAAATTTAGAATTTCCTTTTATTTCACTCGGCAATAAATTCAACTTTTCAATTGCCTCTACCGCTCTTGATTCACCGAAATCTCTCAACCCCGCCTTGTATGCGGCGATAATTGCATCAATTCCGAAATACTTGGTTACTGCGATTATTTTTGGTGTATAAGGTGCAATTTGCTCTTGTATTTGTAATAAATTGTGTTCTAAATTTTCATACATAAATCTTTTACCATACAAGAGGTGTCCGTTTGCAGAACATATTTTTATTATAAACATTGTTCATGAACAGGACAAGTTTTTTATTTCCTATCACATCACTGTCGGCGAAAACCATGATATATCATGGTTTTAACCATGTTTTTGGTTAATTAACATTTCTTAATATTGTTAAAAAACCTGACTTTTTTGTAACATAATAAATTTTATTTTACTACGTTACTAAGCAACTAATTTAGAATCAAGGCCTGTGATTCAAGTTAATTGCATTCCTTTAACTACAAGTCTTTTAAGCTTGCACTTAAAGTTATTGACAAAAACGGAATAAAATAATTATTAAACCTTCTTGCAGCAGCTCTTAAAGTATAATTCAACAAGGATGTTTTCAACTGTTGAACTGCATAATCTTCTGCTGTTTGAAAATTTGATGTCATCTTTTGTTCCCTCTGCCCCGACAGACTATCATCTGTCACACATTAAAGATACATTATTTATCAAAAATTTTCCATACATTAAATAGATGATATTTATGCATAATAAACAATCGGTACCAATTAAATTGTATACCGACTGCTTATAAAATATATTTAATCTAACTATATTAACGAATCTTTAATTGCCTTTTCGGCAGAAATGTCAATCATTTGCAAAGAATGAGTTGAAAGCCCCGCTGTTTTACCTTTTTGCACAGGGCTTGTCTTTACTGAAGGCTTTTCGTTCAAAACAGGTCTCGGTTTAACATTGAAAAATGGTGCTTTTCTTGAAGCTTTAATCATTGCAGGATCAGGATTTTTTGTATAATAACGATAATCTTTCATTATAGTATTAACAAATCCTTTTGTATATGAAGGAACTGCTTTCTGCCTTTTTACAGCAACAGGGCCTGCGTTGTATGCAGCAAGAGCCATCTCAGTTGAACCAAACATTTGGTACATTTTTTTGTAATACATTAAACCGCCGCGGATATTATCACTTAAATAATATGGATTAATCCCCATCGTTCTTGCAGTTGAAGGGAGCAATTGAAACACACCCACTGCACCATATGGACTTTTTGTATTATGCCTGAATTTAGATTCTGTTTTGGCAATACTTAGACCTAACGCCGGATCAATACCCAGTTCTATAGAATGTTTTACGATAATAGCTTTTACTTCATTTTCTGTTACTTCTGCTGTAAAAGCACTTTGGGCAAATGCCAGCATTATAATTGCTGTTAATACTGCTACTTTCTTTAACATGTGTAATCCTAGTGTTGGTAAATTGTTATCTACAAGAGTAAAATTATTATAATTTTAACGACTTATAGTATTTGTAAATATATTTTAATATAAAATGGAAAATATTGCAAGTCTACTCCCCAAAGTGCTATAATAAAGGTATCAGAGTTTATATTAAACTTGTTAGTTAAAGGAGCTTATATGAAGAATAGTAAACTTGGATTCACTTTGGTTGAAACACTTGTAATGATGGCCATAATTGGTATTATAGCTACGGTTACGGTTGTAAGCTTAAAAGGTATGCGTCCGGATAAAGATAAAATGATGATAAAAAAAGCATATTCAACTATTGTTCAAATAGTTGATGCTTTAATTAATGATACGGAATTGTATCCTTATGCACATGTTGCATGCCTTACCGATAAACTAACTCAGACAAAAACTGTTTCATTAGCCATGCAAGTATGGCCCGGAAACGCCAAAGATAATTGTGACGGTAATTACGACGAAACAAACAATGTATGTGTAGAAAAAACTGAAGTAAATTTGGAAAGTTTTGACAGTGTCTCTGAAGGTAATTTCACTGATAAAAAATCTTTATATGAAGATGGAGAAGGCGATGTCGGTTCCGGAATATTTACAGATGTAACGGTCAGAAATACCGACAACTATACATCTAATGATAAATTTGCATTTAATTTTATAAGTCATTTGGATCAGCAATATTTCGATGGTTGTGAAGATAATATATGCGACACAACAACACGTGATAACATGTATTGGATTGTTGAAGACTATTTTAATGATGCGGACAAAAAATATGCTATTATAAAAGTTGATATAAATGGTAATACTGATACAAATGGTAACGAAATCGGCCCTAATTCATCAACTGATAGTTCGCCTGATATATATACATTTATTGTTGATGCAGACGGCCATGTAAGCGTATACGGGGATGATGCCGCAGCACAAAAAGCAAAAAAAGTCCTTAAATCAAGAGATATTAAAGCAAGTAAGTAATTGAAAAGAGGTGGCAAATGATAAAAAATAAAGCATTTACAATGTCAGAAGCACTCATAGTTCTTGGTATTGTTGCAGTTTTGGCGGCATTATCCGTTGTTGCTATAACAAATTCAAAGCCTGATGAAAATATAACTTTATTCAGACGTGCTTATTCTACTACAGCAAAAATAGTTCAGGATATGATGAACGATAGAGAATTATACCCAAACGCTGATGAAGAAGCAAAAAATATAGATACAGATTCGGATAGTGTACTTGGTTCTGTCGGTTTATCAAAAGGTTTTATGGATTTTTCGATAACAGAAGAAATGAAACAAAAACATCCTTATTTGGACACTACAGGACGAAAGTTTGCAATAGCTTTTGCATATAAATCTAATGCTGTAGAAATTTCTGATATTGATAATTCAACAAAAGCTTTTACAACACCTGATGGTATTTATTGGACAGTTAAAGATTGCTTTATTACAGGAGGTTATGCTTGCGGACAGTCTTATCATGGACCAGGTAATGTACAACCACCTAGCGCTGGTAACTATGCATATGAACGTTATGCTCTTGTTACAGTATATTTAAATGGTGAAGACACAACTAAATCATGTTCTTATAACGCAGCAACTTGTCCATACCCTACAGAATTTGCTTTCAGTATTGATAAAAATGGTACAATTACATCTAGAACTCAAGATCCTATGGCTTGTTCTTATTTGAGATACCCTAAAGCCGTAAGAAATTCTCAAATTCCAACAGATCCAAGTGTGAACAGTTGTTTTTCTAATTAGTTAATATTATTTGTCAATATTAGATTTTTTGATATAATAATTGACATAAATAGGAGTTTTATATGAATAAAAAAGCATTTACATTAGTTGAAGTTCTACTTGCTATGACTGTTGTCGGAATTATTGCTGCAGTTACGGCAAATTCTCTTGGTAATATTACTGCAAATAAAACTAAAGCCGCATTTCAAAATAATTATAAACATATGGTTGAAGTAATCAATGCTATCATGACAGATGAAACAATTTACCCTGTGATTTCTACAGGTACGTATAATTGGACAGGCACTTCAGACAGAATTAGTATTTGCAACTATAATAAAAATCTATTTCCACAAGAGTTTGTAAATCATACAAAAGTTATAAGTCAGAGTAATATTACAAACGGATACTCTTTTGAAACACAAACAGGTGCTCTATGGGTTGTTAAAAGAAATCCTGAGCAAAGCACATGCTCTAACAATGGTGAAAGAGACTACGTTATTATTTTCGACGTAAATGGTTTAGCTGAAGGAACAAATTGTCCATATACAGGTTCGGATTTATCAACAGTAAGTTCCGGTACCTGCAACAATCCTGACACATTCAAATTTTTATTGGGTGCAGGCAACAGAATCGTTATTGCAGATGGAGACAATAGATATGGCAGTTCAAATTTATACCAATACATGTCAGATAATCACTATTTGAATTTTGATTATTAATATAAAGCATAAAAATAGGGAAAGGAAAAAGAAAAACAATGGAACAAAAACATTTAGCAACAGTAGGCGTATTTGGAGGCTCAGGATTTTATAAATTCTTAGACAATGTGGAAGAAGTTAAAGTTGAAACTCCTTATGGTATGCCAAGCGACAATCTTATGATTGGTCAAATCGGTAAACATAAAGTTGCATTTATGCCAAGACACGGAAGAAATCATACCATTCTGCCTCACCTAATTAACTATAGAGCAAATGTTTGGGCAATGAAATATGTTGGATGCGAAAGAGTTATTTCACCTTGCGCTTCAGGCAGTTTGCAAAAACATATTAACCCTGGTGATTTCGTTATTTGCGACCAATTTGTAGATTGGACTGACGGAAGAAAATCAACATTCTTTGAAGGTCCTGTTGTTCACCACCCATCTCCAACTGACTTATATTGTCCTGAATTAAGAGAAATTGCTATTGATATTGCTAAAAAATTAGATATTAAAGTTCACGAAACAGGTACTATGACCGTTATAAACGGGCCTAGATTTTCTACAAAAGCAGAATCTAAATTCTTTACAAATCAAGGATGGGATGTAATAGGTATGACAGCATTCCCTGAAAATTATCTTGTTAAAGAAATGGATATGTGTCCATTAAATATTTCATTAATCACAGACCACGATTGCGGACTTGTAGGTGATGTTCCTCCTGTATCTCATCACGAAGTTTGCAGAGTTTTTAATGAAAACTTAGAAAATGTTAAAAATTTATTATTCAGAGTTATTGAAGCAATACCTGAAAAGAGAGAACACTGCGATTGCGCAAATACTTTCAAAAACTCTCAAATGTAGTTATAAAATCGGTCGGACAATTAAAAATTGACCGACCGTCTTAATATAAGGATAATATTATGTTAGCACAACTAGTAAGTCAACTTTTTTATTTTTATGGATTACTAATTATTATAAGAATTTTTTTAACTTGGATTCCTACGCTGGATTGGGACGCACAACCAATTAAAACATTACGTCAAATAACGGATGTTTATTTAGACTTATTCAGAAGTTTTATTCCGCCTATAGGAGGATTAGATTTTTCTCCTGTCGTAGCCTTAATTGTACTTCAAATTTTGTCTGTAATTATAGTTGGATTTCTTAGTTAATTTTTTATCAGCTTAAAATAAAAAACTGTTCGGATAAAATTCGAACAGTTTTTTATAAACATTTATTCTAATACAATTTTGCCGTTTTTTTGACTTGCCCATTTATAAATTTGTTTTACAGTCTCTTCATTCATAATATCAGGATTTTTTGATTTGTAACTTTGTATTGCACTAAGCACCTCTTGTTTTTTATCCAGTTGTGCACAAGAAATCAGATAATTTTTAAAGATGTCTGCACTTTTATCAGCACTATAAGCTTTTTTTAAATAAATATAGGCATTTTCATAATCTTTTAATTTATCATAACTGGAACCAATCCTAGTATAACAACCAACTTTTTGCGGCTCTTCACTTATACGTTCAATGGCAATTTTACAATATTTTATAGCTGTTTCGTATTTTTGAGATTCATAATAGCACGATGACATAGTGCTATAAATACTTGCATTATTTGGTTCTAACGCTAATGCTTTTTTATAAGCTTCTAAGGCCTCTTCTTTTTTACCTTGATCATAATATGTTTGTCCAAGTGCTATCCAGGAGACTGCTTTATTTGGAAGATTTTTTGCATATTCCTCATCTTCATTTAACTTAGTACTTGCATAATCTTTTGTATATTTCTTAATCAATTCTTGATTTCCGGAATACATTATTTTCAACGTGTTTATATCTCTTTTTGACAAATTCTTTTCTTTTGATTTTGATGATGAAGCATACATAATATCATGTTCATTTGGACTATGACCTTTAATACCAAGAGCATGACCTAACTCGTGAAGAGTTGTCACATATATTTCTGATTGAGTAAATTTTTTATTAGAATTAGGCTTTCTGGAAAGGAGTTGTATATATGCATATCTAAGATAATCGTTACTGTCATACGAATAATCAGTCAACCCTGAAATATACCCTATATCATTGTTTTTGCTATTACTAGAAATCTTATCAACCACTTCTATTTTTATATTAGCTTTATCACGGTTTGATGTCAGGTAAAACTTAAAATACCCCTCAAATAAATCATTATATCTAATTAAAGCCTTGTATATATTATTTTGATATTCGGATTCTGAAACATAAACCGAAATTTTAGTATTTTTCCATCGGCCCATTTTACCCTTTGAATCTACAACATAATTCATATAGTTATCATCCAAATTATCGTTTGAAACATCAACAACATTCAGATTATCATCGTTTTCGTTTTTGTCTTCTTTTTTATTTTTTGTATTTTTTTTAGCGTTTTTATCAATAGAACCTTGCTTCTTTGCTTCATCCAATAATGATTTTTGTTCCTTGTCGGACATTGAACTAAATGAGAAGACTTCTGCAACAGACTTTGGAGGAGCATAGTAATTTTTATAATTTGCTATTCCTACAATTAAAAGCAATACAGCAGCTATTATCAATAAATTATTTTGTTTACCGTTATTATTCATTTTTTTATCCTAAAAGGCATAAACTTGTGTTTATGCCCCTTATAATTACATGTAAATTAAGTTTCGACGTATTCTCTAAGTCTTTTACTTCTGTTTGGATGTCTTAGTTTTCTAAGAGCCTTCGCTTCTATTTGACGAATACGCTCTCTTGTTACACCGAATAACTGTCCAACTTCTTCTAAAGTTCTTTGTCTTCCGTCATCCATACCAAAACGTAATCTGAGAACATCTCTTTCTCTAGGAGAAAGTGTGCATAAAACTTCGGCTAAATCTTCACGAAGCAAATCTGACGCAACTGTTTTAATAGGAGCATCAGCCTCTTTATCTTCAATAAAGTCACCCAATCTGGAATCTTCTTCTTTACCTATTGGAGTTTCTAAAGATAAAGGTTCTTGAGCAATTTTAATAATTTCTCTTAACTTAGAAATAGAAACATTCATTTCCATTGCTAATTCTTCTTCAGTAGGTTTTCTTGAAAATTCCTGAGCCAAACGTCTTGTAACTTTTTTAAGTTTATTAATTGTTTCAACCATATGAACAGGAATACGAATAGTTCTTGCTTGATCGGCAATAGCGCGTGTAATAGCTTGTCTTATCCACCATGTAGCGTAAGTGGAGAATTTAAAACCTCTTTCGTGGTCAAATTTTTCGGCAGCTCTTATCAAACCTAAATTACCTTCTTGAATTAAATCAAGAAACAGCATACCGCGTCCTACATATTTTTTCGCAATACTTACAACTAAACGTAAATTTGCTTGAACAAGTTTTCTTTTTGCAATTGCACCGGGCGTACCGCCTTGGATAATAGCTCTTGCAAGTTCAATTTCTTCGTTTGCAGATAACAGTTTAATACGTCCGATTTCACGCAAATATAACCTTACCGGATCATCTACGGCAATACCTTTTGGTATATCCAAGACATCATCTTTTTCATCATCTGATGTCATAAGGTATATATCATCATAATTTGTTTTGCCGTCAATTTTACCCGCAGAAACAATATCTTCAATATTATCGGTGCTCATTTCTACATTCATATAAGCATCTTCATCTGATACAACATCATCTTCATCTTTTTCGTCTTCAAGTCCGATTATATCCAGATTTTCTTCATCTGCTATGTTAACGATTGAATTTGATTGTCTTTTCTTTGTCATTTAACTTCACCGTTCCTTAATTCATTTAACCTGTCCCTGAGCTGCATTTGAATTTTTAATGCTTCAGTTTCATCATTATTTGCACTTTCGTATATTTCTTTTAATTGTTTATGTTCTTCGTCAAGTCTGCAAGATTCAATTTTTTGTATATTTTCTTGGACTACCGTTTCTACTTCACTTTCTTTCAATTCTGAAAATGTATTCGATATACATATTAAATCGGTTATAAGTTCTTGAATATTGACATCATCTGCAAATTCTACATAAAGCATGTCTGTCAGTTCACTAACATTATTTACGGTATTTATCAATTTGTCAATTGTATTTTTTACAATTATTAACGTTTTGTTTGTAAAATTTACACTTTTTAATTTTTGTGACAAATTTGCTGCTAAAATTGGGCTGCTATTTATAAAATATAAGCTCAATAAATTTTTTTGCGCAATTTCTTCAATAGATGAAGAAATTGTTACATTTGAATAGTTTATTTGAGGTGTGAAGAAATCATTAGACTCAGCTTGCTGAATATCCTTTTGAAGAGCTTTTTCGTTTATATCCAGCGTTGAAGCAACTATTTTGACGTATTCTGACTGAATTATAGGATTTTGTATTTCATTTAAGACAGGTAATATTTCTTTTACCAAATCAGATTTTTGTTGAGGCGTTTTTGCATCAACTTTTTTCTTTAACAACTCATTCAACTGAAAATCCAGCAACAAAGGAGCATTTTGAATATAAGCATTAAACGCTTCAGCACCTGAATTTCTAATAAATTCATCAGGATCTTTTCCTTC
>CAYLHN010000003.1:44366-47994 GCA_964383455.1 uncultured Muribaculaceae bacterium
GATATTACTCTAATTTCACAAGAATATTTATCATCGTTTGATGCAACATGAGACTCATCAAATTGCTTAACATTTCCAAGACCTTGAAACGCACTTTTTATTAAATCACCACCTCGTTTGGTAGCATTTTGACCGGCCGTATCGGTATCGAAAGAAAGATATATTTTTCTGCTTTTAGTATATTTTGAGAGGAGTTTTACATGTTCCACTGTTAAGGAAGTTCCGCAAGATGCTATTGCATTTTGAATTCCATGTGCTTGTGCGGATATAACATCAAAATAACCTTCCATTATAATAACCGAGTCTTTTTGTTTTATCGCTTCTTTTGCGGTATATAGCCCGTACAAAATTTTACTTTTATTATATATTGGAGAATCAGAAGAATTTAAATATTTAGGATTTTGACCTTCTTCTATTGCGCGCGCTCCGAAAGCTATATAATCACCCATTTCATTTTGAATCGGAATAATAATTCTGTTTCTAAACCTGTCAATGTATGTACCTTGGGATGATTTAATAATTAAACCCGCATTAAGCAAAATTGAATCGTCATATTCTCTTTTTAACCTTTTATACAGCTCATTAGGTTCTTTTAATGCAAGTCCGAGAGAAAAATTCGAAATTATTGCAGGCGAAATATCTCTATTTGCAAGATATTTTACGGCAATATTATCCTGAGGTGAATTTAACAATACATCTTGGTAAAATTGAACTGCTTTTTTGCAGGCTTCGAGCATTAAAGCACGTTCTTCTTTATATTTACCGCCACCTCCATGAGTTTCCGGCAATTCAATATGATATTTTTCGGCTAAATACTTTATTGCTTGATTAAAATCCCAATTATGTAATTTCATCAAAAATGCTATTGCATCGCCGCCGACACCACAGCCAAAACATTTAAAAATTCCGCGTTCAGGCGTTACGGAAAACGACGGAGTTTTTTCACCATGAAAAGGACAAAGCCCCCAATAAGTCTTTCCTTTTTTCTTCAGCACAACCTCTTCAGATATAATATCTATGATATCAATCTGATTTTTTATTTGTAATACTGCTTCTTCATACGCCGATACCATAACAATATTCTAGCATAACAAAAAATACATGTTATAATTATTTTATGGAAAACTATTTTGTTGATACACATTCTCATATTGATATGATTGAAGAGATTGCACTTGAGGAGATAATTAAAAGTGCAAATCAATCGGGAGTTAAAAAAATAATAATTCCGTCAGCTGATGAGGACTCTTTTGAGCCTATAATTGAAATTTGCGAACAATATGAAAATGTTTTTTGTATGTTAGGTGTTTTCCCCGAAGAAGTTAAAAAATGGACTGATAAAACTTCTGAAAAAATATTGGCATTAGCAAAAAACAATAAAAAAGTTGTCGGAATCGGTGAAATAGGACTTGATTACTATTGGGATACAAGTTTTACTGATTTACAAAAAAAAGTATTTATAAGGCAAATAGAGCTTGCAAATGAGCTTAATTTACCTGTAGCGATTCACGATAGAGAAGCTCACAAGGACACTTTTGATATTATAACAAAATATAATAAAGGTTCAGATGTTCTGTTACACTGTTTTTCAGGCAGTGTTGAATTTGCAAGAGAATGCGTAAAAGCAGGATTTTATCTGGCATTAGGCGGAGTTGTAACGTTCAAAAATGCAAAGAAAATGAAGGACGTAGCGATTGATATACCGTTAGAGCGTTTAATGCTGGAAACTGACGCTCCGTATTTAACTCCTGTTCCGTATAGAGGTAAAACTAATCAGCCTAAATATATTCCTCTTATTGCTCAGGAAATTGCAAATCTTCGTGAAATATCTATTGAAGAAGTTGCTGTTCAAACCACAAAAAATGCAGAAAAGGTATTTAAAATTTGAAAAAAGAACGTTTAGACAAATACCTTGTTGATTTAGGTTATTTTGAAAACAAAAGTAAAGCTGCAGCATCAATTCTTGCAGGTGATGTTTTAATTAACGATGAGCGCATAACAAAGGCGGGATTTCAAATTAACACTCAAAAAGAGTACGAAATTAGGGTTAAGTCAATGCCTTATGTTTCAAGGGGCGGATTTAAACTCGAAAAAGCACTAAAAACTTTTGATGTTGTTATAAAAGACAGAATTTGTCTTGATGCCGGAGCCTCAACTGGCGGATTTACAGACTGTTTGCTTCAAAACGGGGCAAAATTTGTTTATGCAGTTGATGTCGGATACGGGCAATTAGATTGGAAAATACGAAGTGATGAACGTGTTAAAACCATAGAAAAAACAAATCTGAAAATTTGTTCAAGAGAAGATATTTATTCTGAAAACGAACCAGTTGCAGATTTACTGGTTTGTGATGTTTCATTTATTTCTTTGGAAAAAGTTTTGCCGAATTTTAAAAAATTACTTTCAGAGGAACAAGAATTAATCTGCCTGATAAAACCTCAATTTGAGGCAGGTAAGGAGTTTGTTGAGAAGGGCGGAGTTATAAGGAATAAGAATACACATTATGACGTAATAAACAATGTTATAAACTGCGCAAACGGCCTCGGATACAACATTTTAAATCTTACTCATTCTGCCATAAAAGGGCCTTGCGGAAATATTGAATACTTAATTCATTTAAGCAGCACAAAAGCTGCAATATGCAGCTTTAATGTAAATTCTATCGTTGACAATGCGTTTAACGAATTAAACTAACTATTTACAACTTGTCTGTGTTTCCCAGTTTAATTCATCATAACACTTTAAATAGTCAATATTACCGTTTTGTATTACCCAGGCCGTAAGATATGCTTCATATAAATTCCCAGTCCAAGACACGGGATATCTGGAAGGATAAAGCTGATTTTCTTCACCATCATTCGTACCCCAATCCCAATCATATATTAATATAGTAAAATCAAAAATATCGTTTCCTGCTTGATTTTTACCCTTGTTAGGCCCATCTATATCGACCCTTATTCTGAATGGTCCAGTATATACAAAACTTAATGACACTCCATCCGACAGCATAACCATGTATGCATTATCTGATTGCAAAGCGTTTAAATAGTTATCATCACCAACATCTCCATTAACATATAAAAATGGTGCAGTAGAAAAACATCCTGCATTGAATCCGCAATCTTTTGATACTTTCATAAATTCGGTAACTCGTTTTGCAAATCGCTCACTACAAGCATCAAACCCATGACATCCATCTTCATCACAAGAGATAGATATATCATTAAACCAAGTATCAAATGGCCCATAAATTACCTGTGCTCTGTCGACTGCGTCCGTTAGTGCAGAATATATTTTTTTAACTTTAGTTACTTTTTCTTTATCGCCTGTTGCGTGGTTTAAATTAGGCAATGTTAGTGCAGCAACAACACCGATGATACCGATGACGATTAGAGTCTCAGCTAAGGTAAAGGCGGATTTTGGCAAGTGCGCCGTGTGAGCATCGCGAACCCAGCACGTCCCTGTGAACAAGTCAAATGAGCGGCAAAATTGCGATAGCAATTTGTTAGCGAAATGATTGACTTGTGAACCGCCAATAATCCAAGACGCTCTAAGGCACTGAGGCACTAAGTTACTAAGTTTTTCTGTGAATAGTGAATTGTGAGTCGTGAACTGACCGTCATTGCGA
>CAYLHN010000004.1:0-35188 GCA_964383455.1 uncultured Muribaculaceae bacterium
CACTTAAAAATTATAATCACTATTAAATAATTAACTTTTGTATTAGTGAAACTTATAAATCAAAACATAATATAAATTACTGGAAAAATCAGGAGTACTATGGTTTTGGCTGTGCTGCGCATGGCTACGAAAACGGAATAAGATACGCAAATTCAATCGACATAAAAAGCTATATAGAAAATCCGCTTACAAGAGATTTTGGACACACTGAAACTGAAAATGAAAAACTTCAGGAAGAAATTTTTTTAGGTTTTCGACTTTCTGACGGAATAAACATAAACGAAATTAACAACAAATTTAATATAAATTTTGAAAAAAAATATTCAAAAACAATAAATAAATATTTAAATACCTATCATTTAATTAAAGTAAATAACTCATACAAACTCACAAATGAAGGTTTTTTAATAAGCAACGTAATATTAGCTGACTTCATATAAAAAATTGGCAGCGTTTGCTGCCAATTTTTATAATTATTTTCCTGCTATTTTATCTAACGCTTTACCAACAACAGCATCACTTGCAGATTTTGCAAAAGCATTTACTGTTATATCAACAAAGGATTTAACACCTTTTCCAATCGTATCACAAGTTTGCTTTAAAAAGCTTTTATCCTCTTCCTGATTTGCCTTTGAAGACAATTGAACAACATCTGCCGGCAAATCTTCTTTTCTGTTTGATTTATATGGTACAACTACCTTATATTCAACGGGCTGACCTGCATTACCTTGAAAGCTTACATAAGAAACTTTGTTAACCATTTTAAAATAACCTCCTATACCAAAACCTTACATGTTAATAAAGTATTTTTTTTATAAAATATTGCCTTTTTGTAAACAAATGTTAAAATTGTCTGAACAAAAAAAAGACGACTCAGTGAGTCGTCTTTTTTCTATAAAATCTGATATTATGCTGCAGTTTCAGTCTTTTTGTTAAATAGTCCTTTTACTTTATCTACAATATTTTCGCTTACCCACTTGCCTGCTTTTGAATCAGCTGCCTTTGTCCAATAATCATTCAATTTTGAACCTGCAGTATATGCATAATCTTGAAGTTTACCTGTCCATTTTGATGTATCTGTCGGTTTTTGCAATTTACCGGTTTTTACAAGCCCGAACAATGTAGCTGCTGCAACTGCTGCTGCAACAACAGTACCAATAATTGCCTTTTTAGCTTTACCTTTTTTACCTGAAATTTCTACTGTATCTGCTGCAGGTCCTTGTGCATATTGATATTGAGCATTTGCACGTGGCGCTGCACTAACTCCGCCTTGAAAATTTACGTTTTGCTGGATACCTGAAATCATTTTAATAAAACCTCCATAAATATGTTTTTGTAATAACCAATGTTATAAAGTATTTTTTTCAAAATAAATTGCTATCTTACAAAAAATAAAAATAAAATCTGTTACAAATATTTACAAATTTAAATGAATATTTAAATATTCTGCGTAATCTTATATAATATAAAGGGAAGGTATTATGAGTATATTTGATGAAAATAATAATTATATAGAAATTACTAAAGAAGATATAAGTGATGCTGCTATTGCATGCAAAGATATTGATAAAGCAGAAAAAAAACGTGCTTTTGCAAATGTTTTGGGAGCAAGATTAGGTATTAAATTTCTGCACTATATAGGAACTAAAGCAAACAATTTTGACAGTTTATATACTATACCTGCAGTTCTTAAAGATACAGATATCTCTGATATTACAACTGAAAACAATATAAAAATTGATGTGCGTATAGTTGAAGATGAAAATCACTTATTTATACCAAAATCTCATTTTAAATATGGCATAACACCTGACATGTACATATTTTTAAAAATATCAGATGATTCATCTGTAGCAAATTTTATCGGTGCTATTGCGCCTGATGAAATTGATAAGAGTATAGAAAATAGCGATTATTACTTTATAACATCTGACACACTTTATAACGAAAATAGCATAAGAGCAGCTTTAAATGTTAAAAAACCTCAAAGTCATGATTATGTTGACGAAAATGATATTTTAAAAGCAGAAAGTTTATTAATTAATTTTATAGACGATGATTTAAAAGAAGAAGATAAAAAATTTCTTTACAAAACATTAAAAAGAAGTTCTCAATGCCGTTCTGAATTTAAAGAGTTTCAGAAATTTGAAATAATTTCAACTGACCTTGCAAATTCTGAGGAAATATTAAATGATTCTGTACTTGATGTTTTAGGCGCAGAAAGAATACACGAAAACAAGTTTTTTGAAGGTCCGCACGAAGATATTGATTTGGACGAATTGGCAGAACTTACTGCCGCAGATTTTATAGAAGATTTTATTGAACAACATAAGGATAGCAGCATGTCTGAAAATGAAAATATTATTAATGGTGAATATAAAGAATTACCTGAAGATACTCCAATAGAAGAAGCAGGAGAATTGGAAACAATACCTTCTGATGAAGAATTGGCAAATCTTTCTGATAAAAATGATTTTGATGTCCTTTCAGAATTTTCTGAAACGGCTGAAAATTCTGAAGAACTTCAGCAATTAAATGCAATCCAAGAAAATGATAACGAGATTGTTGAAGATTTCAAATTTTCAGATGAGTCAAATAATTTAGTTTTAGATGAACCTCAAAATTTAGAATTACAAGAAGAAATTGAAGATTTTAGTTTCAATACAGAAGATAATTTAAACATGCCTGAAGACTCGGAAACAACTCCTATTTTTGAATCTGAATCTTTAGGAGAAATTAGTGAGACTACAGAATCCTATGATAATAACATAGAGTTATCAGAAGAAATTCAAAATGATTTAAACGCAAATAATATTACAGAAGATATCAAACTTGATACACTTTCCGAAAATATTGATTTAACACTTCCGGAATTGGAGCCTGACGAAAATCTTCCTGCACTTAATGAATCTGCAGCAGATGAAAATGCAGAAGAATTATCATTTAATAATGAAGATAATGAGCAGAAAATTGAAAACACAGCTTCGCCTTCTGAAGAAGGTTTTACATTAGATGATTTTAACAAACGTGAAAATTCAATTAAAAAAGCAAAAAAATCCAGTATGTTTGATGGCTTTGAAGGTAAAATGACAACAATTGACGACCCTTCACCTGATCCTATACAAATGTATATGGAAGAAGAAGCAAGACGTATGGCTAAGAAAAAAGAAAGCGAAGCACCAAGCCCTGAATTGTATACACACGAAGCATACTCTACAGCACTTAACAGATATGAAATGTCTGCAGTTAACTCTCCTGAAATGCTAAACGCACAATTTCATTCTTCTAATGAATTTGAAGAAGACAATTTTGGAACTGATTATAACGAAGAAGTTAATAATGATACTGTTGTTGAAAATGATTTGAACAATAATGATGTCACTGATATTAGTCTAAACACAACAACAGATACAAATATTGATACAGCAGAAGAATCAATAGAAGATAATTCCGGTTTAGAAGAATTTACAATGGACATGGCAGCGGCCGTTGAACAAGCAAATCCAAATCTCCATAATTCACAAATTCCTAAAAACACCGAATCATCTTATGACCTTCCATTACAAAATCAAACAATTAATGAAGAAATTAATATATTGTCGGATGATACATCAAATAAAACAAATGACGACGGATATTATTTAATTACTGACGGGAATGAACCTAATGCAGGTTTAAATGTGCATTCAGAAGTTTCTGAAAATATTGACTTAGATAGCATAAATCTTGATGATTTAGAAGATAATGATATTGAAAATTCAATTAACACAAATGAAAATATAGGTGAAAACCAAGATATATCTTCAGAAATTGACAACTTCTTAAACTCTGATGACATAGATTTGAGCGGTGTTGACATAGAAAATATTGATACAGCAGATTTAAACATTGATGAATTTACAAATGCTCTTGATTTAACAGATGACAACAAATTTGATGATAATAACCAAACACAAAGTAATGCGGAATTTGATAATTCAGAATTATCATTTTTTGATGATAACCAAAGCGTTAACACAGAAGAACTAAGTGTTGAGGGAGAAGAGTTACCTTCAGATACTGTTTTATCAGATATTCCTGATGTTTCAGAAAACCAAGAAGAATTCGAAAATATACAAAATGAATTCTTTAGTGATGATGCGCAAAATGAAGAAGAATATATTCCTGATTTCAGTCAAAATGATCAAAATACAATTGAACAATTATATGATGATAATAACATCAATCAGAACCAGGATGAAGCAATGGATCAAACATTTGATGCAAATAACATTGGCTTAGAACCACCTCCTGTAAGCAATGTGCCAGTTAAAAAGAAGAGCTCCTTGCCGTTTTTATTGATTGTTTTGTTTATTGCATTTTGTGCTGTATGTTACTTACAAAAAGATTTCATAATGCAAAAAATTAATGAATTAATTCCAAGTAAAAAACCAAATATTCAACGTAATCCAAACATGCCTATTGAAGGAGAAAATCCGGCAGAAAACACCGGTATGATGAATGAAAATAATTCTGAAGGTCAAAATCCTGAAGAAAATGAAAATACTAAACAACAAATTGGAGACATCCCCGGAGAAGCAGGCGGTCCTCAGGACGCAAAGAGTATGGAAGACAGCTTAAATCAAAAAGCCAGTCTTGATGAAACAACACAAACCTTCAAAAAGGAACCTCAACCTCTTCTATCTAAAGAAATAAAAAGATTGTACTGGGAAATTCCTCAAGATTTGACATACAATTCACTTATTGTTAATTATCTAAAAAATGTGGGTAAAACTGCAAAATTTGCAATAAAAAGTGACTTATTAAATACAACAGAATTCCCATACTCAAATAGAATAATAGTTAACATTATAATCAAGAATGACGGCTCTGTTGATAAAGTTGAATTAGCAGTTCCAAGCGGTTCAAAACAAATAGATGAGCTTGTGTTACAAAGTGTTAAGGCGGCTCTAAAATATGTAAAAGCGCCTACTTCCGAATTTACAAAGGAAAGTTATGAATTTTCTCTTATAATTAATTTTTAGATTGTGATATGATATAATAGTCAGTTATAAGATTTTTGATGAAAGTTACACTTTGGAATTATCACAAAAACACTTAGAGTTAATTAAGAATATTATAAAGTCTGACAAAAAGTATCAAGGTAATGAAGATTTATATGATGACTTTTTTAATGAGACTTGCAACCGCTCATTGTCAATAATAGAGACAATGGGTGATTCTGATGCGCTTGAAGCTTATCTTAAGAAAATTGCATCAACAGCTATAGTTGTTGTACTAAAAAATATGGATAGAGTCAGAAGAACTCATAATGCATATGTGAATAATGACAAAATAGTTAAAAATGACAATACTGACAAGACTTCAGAAATACAACCGTTTGAAGTAAATTACAATTTCATAAACTTTGATACAACACCTGAAAAAATAGCAGAACAAAAAGATTTGCTTCAATCAGTTTATGATTCAATTATAATAACACACAGCCAGCATATTGAAAAACAATATCTTGAATTATATGAACTTAGATATATCGAAGGGAAAAAACAATCAGAAATTGCACAAGCTCTAAATATTTCTCAATCGCAGGTATCAAAAAGATTATTTGAACTTATGCAATCAGTCAAAAAATATATTACTGACACGAAATAAAAATTATGATTTGTCCAAAATGTAAAAAACAAATACCAAAAAATGCAATTAATTGTCCTCATTGCGGAGTTAAAATAGGGACAATCTGTAAGCATTGCGGTTCTTACAATTTAATATATAACAAATCATGTATAGAATGCGGTACAGAACTTGTAAAATTTTGCCCAAAATGTAAATCAGCAAACTTTCCAAATGCAAAAGCATGCCGTAAATGCGGAGAACCATTTAATCATAGAAAAAACAATTCTGAAAAAAATGAAAACACAACTCCGCCAAGACAATTTGTTTTGCCGGAAATTTCAAAAAATAAAATAAAATTGAACACAAGAGTACAACAGCCTTTAAAAAGAAAATTACCGCCAATTCCACAAAGAAATATTATTGACGTAAATCCAAGATTAATTCAGACATCGGATTCTCCTATTTCGCCTCAAAAAGATTTATTGCAAAATAATGAAAGAATGTTATCAGAAAAACATTCGAAAAGAAAAGTATCTGAATCATCAAAACAACTGACACAAAAAAAGAAAATAAGAAAGATTAAAAAGAAATCAAACGCGGCTGAAAATGAAGCACTGCAAATTCAACTAACTTCACTTCAAGAACAACTAAATGGGTTGCAGCAACAGCTTAATGTACTTCCTCAGCAGCTTAATTCAGTAAACATTCAAAAAAATATTGAAGAAGTTGAACAAGTAAAAAAAGAAATGAGCGAAAAAATTAATAATTTAAGCTCTGATAAAAAAGCTGAAATTATTAAAAACACTCAAAAATCAAATCAAAAAAGTGTTTTACCTAAGAGTAAAGCTCAATCTGATGAACTGAATAAAACAATAAAAATAAAACCAGCAGAAAAACTCAACCAAAATGTTGGTTTTAAAGGAATATTACCGCACAAAGCAAATGTTTTGCCTAATCGCAAAAATGTTATTCCAAATCCAAGAAAAGGTCAAATCCCCAAAAATCTTCTTGAAAATGCAATAAGTAAGAAATTTAGGATTAATGAACCTAAACCTGAAATGGAAAATCCTATAAAAAAAGTGCAAAAAGTTTCAGATTTACCACAATACTCACCAAACTTGTTTACACAAGCGAGTGCAAAAAATATTTTGGTAAACACGCTTCTGAATACGTCTGTTAGCATTATTTCTCTCAGCGGTGAGTGTGGTATAGGAAAAAATATTGTTATAAAAGCAACAATTGACGCATTAAAAGAAAATCAATTTGTATGGTTAATTGGTAAAGCAACTCCTCTCAGCCAAATTACACCATGCGGTTTATTTCAAGACATCTTATTAACATTCTTCAATGTTCCTAATTTTTGTGTAAATACAAATAAATTAAGAAAAGATTCTATAAAATTTTTCAAATCTGAATTTTCAAACTTAAAATCTGATGAAATTGATGATTTGATTAATTTCTTGTACCCTGAAAAATCAGCATATTATGAAAATATTTTCAAAAATAAAGCTAAGACATTTACTATTTTAAGAAAAGTTTTCGAAACTATTTCATCAAGAATGCAAACAGTATTTGTAATTGATAACTTTGAACATATAGACAACATGTCATATGAATTTTTGAAGACATTAATAAATTCAAAAAGCGGACTTCAAAATGCAAAATTCATATTGACGTACAATGAACCCCGTTCGGCAAAGACATACTTATATGACAAGACTTTAACTGACAGCTCTTATACTGATATTTCATTAACTGCATTTAATGAAAGCCAAACTGATGCCTTTATAAATCAATATACGCCTTTATTTGTAGGCACATCTCAAGCAATGCGTGATACAATTCACAAGCAGACAAAGGGAAATCCTGCGTATATTGAACAAATTTTAAACTTAGTTACAGATTCAAGCAGGAATTATATATCATTTTACTTGCCTGAGACTTTTGATGATGTTGTAAAAAGACGTCTTGATATACTAAAAAATGAAAACTCAATGGTTTATGAATTGCTGATTGCTGCTGCAGTTTTAGGATTAAAATTTTACCCTGTGGTTCTAAATCAATTGTTTAAGGTTGACGAAAAAACATTTATTGAATTGTTCACAAGCTTGATTGACTTAAATTATATAATACCTGTTAACGAATCTGCATATGAATTTAAAAGCACTATGCTTTGGAAATCAATTCTTGAAATTGCTAAAAAAGACCGCAATTTTATGAACATAAACGAAAAGCTTTTTGTAATATTATCAGGTCTAACTTTGTCATCTCATTCGTCACTCGCACTAATTGCAACAAGCTTAAAAGAAAATTTAAGTGCATTAAATGCCTGGTCAGAAGTTGTTCGTCAAACTGCTGCAATAGGGGATGAAAATATTTACATAATGGCGCAAAAATATTCACTTCTTCTTGTTGATAAGCTGCAGGGGATGAACAGTACTTTAATAAGACATAATATTTTTGAAAGACTCGGAAAAATTATGTCATTTACAAACCCTAAAGCAGCCATTGAATATTTACCAAAGGTAATTGAACATTCAAGAAAGCTTGACGATAATTTAAAAGAATTTGAATTAACAGGATATTTAGCTCAATGTTGTCATAAGGTGGGTAACCACTTTGGAGTTATAGAATGTGTTGACAGCGCAGCATCAAATATAGATAAAAGTTATGACCTTGAAATTGCAATGGTTAAGTCAAGAAAACTTGATTCCCTATTAACCATTGGAAATCTCGGTGAAGTTGTTGATTTAATTGACCGCGAAATTTTACCGGTTTTTGAAAGAAATTTAGATACATCAAGACCACATAAGAACATAAAAATCGAAGATTTATTTGAGGCATGGCTTGAAGCATACTTAATATTAGCAAAAGCACTTGTTCTTCAAGGTGATAACCGTGCAATTGGAATTGTAAGCACAATTTTTGAAATTATAGAAAAAAATAATATCCAAAACGAATTGTATATATGTAAGGTTAAACTTGTACTTGCACTGTCAAACACTCTAAAAGGTGACATAAAAGAATCTGAAGTAATTTTAGATGAAACACTAAAACAATACAAAAATAACGATATTATGGATACTCAAGCCATAACAGAATGGAACATGATTAGTGTATTAAATAGCATACTTAGACACAAGTTCCAAGGAATACAAGATGAGCTTTTCCAAATAGTTACTTTTGTTAACAACAATAATGACCAATTTAGTAAAAATATCCTTAAATTATTACTGGGTAAGGTTTTAAAAGAAAAAGGCAAATTTAAGCAAGCGCTATCGATTTATTCAGAACAAGTTGCGCACTTTGCAAAAGAAAAAAATGCTCTTGGCGTTTTAATGTCTTGGTATTACATCTCTGAAGTAACTCTAATCACTGCAGGCGCAGAAAAATCGTTAGAATATTCATTAAAAGCACTAGATATTGCGCAAAGCCCAAAAATTCAAAATTTCTATTTTATTGCTCAGTTTAACAAAGTAATCGGTGAAGCATATTTGGCTCTTCAAGATTATGACTCAGCAAAAGTATATATAGAAAGTGCAATAGGAATTGCTCGCCAATTTGACTTACTTGATATACTTTCTGAATTATATTTCTTATATGGAAAATATCTTCAAGAATTATCCATGATAAAATCAGATTCTCAAAAAGATTATGCTATCAGTGCAGTAAAAATGTATGATAAAGCTGTAAATTTAGCACAAAGTCTTCACAATGTAACACTGGTAAATACAATAATGCAATCTAATAATGAATTTAGAAAATATTGCCACCAAAACGACATACCTATAAAATAATTATCTGCATATTTTACAAAACATCATTGTCATTATTAAAATTTTTACATTAAAACTATTTTGCAATCACAAAAGCAATTGCCTTAGTTTTATCATGAGAAATACTAACCTTAAAATGTAAATGTTTTTTTATTTTTTTTAATAATCTTATTTTTGGACAATTGTTTTTATCATGGTATGTTTCAATATCAGTTAAATAAACACCCTTTATTCCATATTGGCTAAGTGCTTTTATCGTTGCTTCTTTTGCACAAAACTTACCTGCAAAGTGCTGTGATGGCTTAGCCTGTGCAAGACAGTATTCTTGTTCTGATTTTGTAAAAATTCTGTCTAAAAGATGCTGTGAACGATATTCAAACCTATTACTATCTTCTATATCTACACCTATTTGCATTTTAAACCTCTAAAAAATTATTTCCGCTAATTAATATTATCATGGTAAAATAAAATTATACAATAGTTAATGAGAGGAAATTTATGAACAAAGAATACTTTCCACAAGAAATTGAAAAAAAATGGCAAAAAGTATGGGAAGAAAACGATACATTTCATACATCCGACGACTCAGATAAGCCAAAATATTACGCTTTGTCAATGTTTCCGTACCCAAGCGGAAAACTACACATGGGACACGTTAGAAATTACACAATTACAGATGTAATTGCTCGTTTCAAAAAAGCCCAAGGCTACAATGTTTTACATCCGATGGGATGGGACAGTTTTGGGCTTCCTGCTGAAAATGCAGCAATGAAACACGGTGCAGACCCTGCAAAATGGACCGACGAAAATATTGCTTACATGACAAAACAACTAAAAATGCTTGGATTGTCTTATGACTGGGCTCGCGAAGTTGCAACGTGTAAGCCTGAATATTACAAATGGACTCAATGGTTGTTTTTACAACTTTATAAAAAAGGTTTGGCTTATAAAAAAGAAGCCGCAGTAAACTGGTGTGATGAATGCGGAACTGTTCTTGCAAACGAACAGGTAATTGACGGCAAATGCTGGCGCTGCGATAGCATTGTAGAAAAGAAATATCTTTCTCAATGGTTTTTAAAAATAACCGACTATGCTGACAGATTACTTAAAGACCTTGATAAACTTGACGGCTGGGGCGATAACGTTAAAACAATGCAGGCAAACTGGATAGGTAAATCACATGGTGCAATTTTGAAATTCAAAGTTGTTGAAAGAGACCTTGAAATTCCAGTTTACACAACACGCCCTGATACTGTTCACGGTATTACTTATTTGGTTGTAGCGCCTGAATACAAAGATATTGAAGCTCTTACAACCGACGAAAATAAGCAGGCAGTTGAAGAATACAGAGCAAATGCGCGCAAATTAACAGAAATAGAAAGACTTTCAACAGACAGAGTAAAAACTGGGGTTCCTTTGGGTACGCACGCAATAAATCCGTTTACGGGTGAACAATTTCCTCTTTGGACTGCGGATTATGCTTTAGTTGAATACGGAACAGGAGCAGTTATGGCCGTTCCAACCCACGATGAAAGAGATTACGCTTTTGCTAAAAAATATAATCTACCAATGAAAGTAGTTATTGAAAATCCTGAAAATCCTTCAAAATGTGAAAATGAAGCTTATACAGAAACAGGAATCCTTGTTAATTCAGGGCAATTCAACGGTATGAAAAATGAAGATGCAAAAAAAGCAATCACTCAATATGCTGTTGATAACGGATTTGGAGAATTTAAAACTCAATTCAGATTAAGAGATTGGCTTGTTTCACGTCAAAGATACTGGGGTGCGCCAATTCCTGTTGTATATTGTGATAAGTGCGGTATTCAGCCTGTACCTGAAGACCAATTACCTGTTTTATTACCAACAGATGTTGATTTTTCAGTTGTAGGAAAATCACCAATTACAACATCTAAAACATTTAAAGATACAGTTTGTCCTGTTTGCGGCGGGCATGCAGTTCGTGAAACTGACACAATGGACACTTTCGTATGCTCAAGCTGGTATTATTTAAGATACGCAGATGCAAAAAATAATGAAAAATGCTTTGATAAAGAATTAGCTGATAAATGGCTGCCTGTTGATCAGTATGTCGGCGGTATTGAACACGCTATTTTACACTTGCTTTATTCAAGATTTTTTACAAAAGCACTATACGACTTAGGATTAGTAGGATTTGATGAGCCGTTTAAAAACTTGTTAACACAAGGTATGGTTCTTAAAGACGGTTCTAAAATGTCTAAGTCAAAGGGTAATACCGTTGATCCAGACGAAATATTCCAAAATTACGGAGCTGATACGGCAAGATTATTTATCCTTTCAGATTCGCCTCCTGCTCGCGATTTTGATTGGTCTGATGCAGGTGTTGAAGGATGTTACAAATTCTTGAACAGAGTTTGGAGAATGATATCATCTAATCAAGATAAAATTACTCTTGATTATGTAATACCTGAATCACGTTCAAAAGCAAATGACGATTTAATTCGTATGGCTCATATTTCAATAAAAGGTATTACAAACGATATTTCTAACGATTTTCAATTTAATACCGTAATATCTAAATACAGAGAACTTGCAAACTACATTTCAGATTGGACAAATAAAGCTCAATGGACAGATGAAGATAAGAATGTATTCAGTTTTGCAGTTATTACATTAATTAAATTAATGTCGCCTGTTGCTGTTCACATGTGTGAAGAAATTTGGACATCATTAGGTGCAAAAACATCTATTCACGATGAAAAGTGGTGCGAATATGATGAAAATCTGGCAAAATCAAGTTCTATAACTCTTGTTGTTCAAATTAACGGTAAAGTAAGAGATAAAATAGAGGTTGATGAAGGGCTTGACCAAGAAGAATTGAAGAAAATTGCACTTGAAAGTCAAAAAATTAAAGATGCAACATCAGATAAACAAGTAATTAAAGTAATTGTTGTACCGAAAAAACTTGTTAATATTGTTGTAAAATAAATATATACATAAAAATAATGCGGTAAAAGTGTTTACTTTTACCGCATTATTTATTTTTATTTTAAATTTATACGACTTTTTTCTTTTCATTATCATCATTCTTGTCTGCATCAGAATCAGCAGGAACATCAGCGGATTTTACATCAGCTTTTGATTCGTCAGATTTTTTAGCATCACCATCTTTAGCAACACTATTATCACCTTCGATAACAGTAGTATCAATATCCGTATCTAATTCTGTAGAAGATACATCTACAGCATTAGTTTTATTGATATTAATGTCATTTTGTTGAGCAATTTTTTCTGAAATTGCCTGAGTAGCGCTTGCACTTGCATTCAACTTGTCAGCAGCAACCATACCTTGTTTTGCTTTTGACATTAATACAGCACCTGCAGCAATAGCTCCGATACCAAGTACTCCAAATGCTGAGCCAACTCCGTATGCAATCAAACCTTTTTTGAATAAATCTTTACTTAATTCATTTGTTTTTACAGCATATTCTTTCGCATTACCCGCATCATTTATACTTTTACCTATTTTTTGTGCAACTTTTGCAGTATCATTATCTAACTTAACAACACTTTCTTTTGCAGAATCAACAGTTTTTTGTTTTGCTTGAATTTTTTCGTTACCATCACTAACTGCTTCATTGATTTCTTCGCCCAGTTCTTCTGCCTTTGCTTGTTCTTCTTCAGTTGCAGTTCCGTCTTCAATTTTATCATTTAACTCGTCAATTTCTTGTTCTTTTTCTTCAATTTCTTGAGTTACATCTTCTGCAACTTCTTGCAAATCAGCTTCTTCTTCAACAATTTGAACATTTAAATCATCAGTTTGAGTTTCTGTAACAGTAACATAAGAAACCATATTACTTAATTCATTCAAATTATTAATAAGACTGTCATTTTGCGTATTACAAATATTAGTAAATTCTTTAACCATACTAATAGTACCGCGATGTTCATTTCTCATTTGTTCAGCAAGTTGCTCTGCTTCATTTACTTCAGCTGATTCATCATTTATGCTATATGATAAATTAGATTCATCATTACCTTCAGCAGTAACTTCTTTTGCCTCTGCTTCAGCTTCTGACGGAACGGCTGATTTATTTTCCACCTCATTACTTTTATCTGTTTTTTCAACATCCTTTGTTTTAAACGGATTTTGACCGCCTGAAATACCTTGAACCATACACACATCCTTTCATTTTAATTACACACATGTCACTTCATGTAATTTATCGGAATTTCTAATTAATAACTTTAATATTTTTAAATTTTATCTTTACATTTTGTTACAATTGTTTGTGATAAAATACAGTAAAGATTAAGAAAAGGATTGAGATATGGGATTAACAACATATTTAGGAATAGACGTAGGCTCTGTAACAACAAAATTAGCACTTGTTGATGAAAATGGAAAATACGTTGACAGCTACATGCTTAGAACAGCAGGTAAGCCGGTAATGGCTGTCCAAAATGGACTTAACCAATTAAAATCACAAGCAACACAGGAATATGATGTTAAAGGCGTTGGTACTACAGGTTCAGGTCGTAATTTAGCAGGAGCATTAGTAGGTGCAGATATTATTAAAAATGAAATTACTGCCCACGCTGTTGCAGCAAGCATCAATATCCCGGGAGTTCAAACTATTCTTGAAATCGGTGGTCAAGATAGTAAAATCATAATTTTGCGTGATGGCATTGTTACAGATTTTGCTATGAATACAGTTTGTGCAGCCGGTACAGGAAGTTTTTTAGACCACCAAGCTCAAAGATTAAATGTTCCTATTGAAGAGTTTGGCGATACTGCTTTACAGTCAACAAACCCTGCTCGTATTGCAGGCCGTTGCGGTGTTTTTGCAGAAAGTGATTTAATCCATAAACAACAGTTAGGATACCCTGTTGAAGATTTATTATATGGTTTATGCCAAGCCTTAGTCAGAAATTACCTTGCAAACCTTGCTCTTGGCAAAGATTTACTTCCAACAATATCCTTCCAAGGTGGTGTTGCAACAAATAAAGGCATGGTTAAAGCATTTGAGGAAACATTAGGTACATCAATAGTGGTACCAGAACATCACCAAACCATGGGAGCTATTGGTGCAGCTCTATTAGCAATGGAAAATCACCAATACACCAACAAAGAAACAACATTTAGAGGCTGGGAAGTCGGTGATATGCACTTTGCATCAATCACTTGCGATTGCAAAGGATGTTCTAACCAATGCGAAGTTATTACAATTGTTGAAGGTCTTGACGAACATAACCATCCTCATTATGAGAATATTCAGGATATTCAAGGCAACATTATTGCAAGATGGGGCGGAACTTGCGGCCGCTGGGATATAGCGTAAACTTAATAAGGAGATTTCGGTGAATTTATTAAGTTATACAATAAAATTTGCAAATTGGTTGTATGTTTTTGGCATTGTATTTATAGTTTCATATTTAATAGGTTCAATTCCAACAGGGTACTTATTTGTAAAACTTAAAACAGGACAAGATTTAAGAACAATAGGCTCCGGTTCTACAGGTGCGACAAATGTAAAAAGAGTTTTAGGCACAAAGTATTTCTTTACTGTTTTACTGATTGATGCATTAAAAGGTGCTTTGCCGGTAATTTTGGCGGCAAACTTTGTAAACTTTAAAGCAGAATTAGGTATAGCCGCTGTTGTTGCAGCTGTTGCAGTAATTGTAGGGCATAGCAAGTCTTTGTTTTTATCCTTCAAAGGCGGTAAATCCGTTGCTTCTGGAATTGGTACGATATTAGCTTTAAATTGGCAAGTTGGTTTAATTTTAGCTGCCATTTGGGCTATAATAACTTATTTATCAAAATATGTTTCGCTTGGTTCAATTATAGCATTAGCTTGTGCGCCAATACTCATGTACTGTTTTCATCAACCAATAGCTTATGTAGTTTATTGTTTAGCTGGCGCAATATATATAATTTATCTTCATAGAGAAAATATCAAACGATTAATAAAAGGTGAAGAAAATAAAGTTCGTAAATGATATAACTTTTAACTTTGCTTAAAACTAAGCAAATTGTAAGTAATTAACATTGTTGCAAAGCCTGTTATAACTGTATTTTGAGGTTCCCCGTTATACATCAACGTACACAATGTTGTTGAAAATACAGCAAATACAAAACTAATCCATCCTGCTTTAGATTTATCAACAGGGGATTTTAGTACTAAAAATCTCCATAAACTTGCAATAAAAATAAATAATAAAGAACAAAAAATTTGTGTTTCCATTAGTTACCCTCTTTAAAATTATTTAAATTTTGTTCCCATCTGTACGCAGTTTGAATACTTTGCTCTAATGTTCTACTTGGCGACCATTTAAGGATTTTTTTAGCTTTATTTGCATTTGCATATAATTTTGCAGGATCACCGGCACGTCTTTCGACAATTTCAACTGGAATTTTTTTGCCAACAACTTTTTCACAAGTCTCAAAAACTTGTTTTACACTATCGCCTTGCTCTGTGCCAAGATTAAACACATCAGACTGATTTGTATTATTCAAATATAAATAAGCAAGTCTGTGAGCTTCCGCCAAATCTTCAACATTTACATAATCCCTTATGCATGTACCATCCACAGTATCATAATCATCTCCAAAAATTTTAAATGTTTGTTCTCTTGACAAAGACGATTTTAAAACATTTGGAATTAAATGAGTTTCAGGTTCATGCCACTCACCAATACGAATTTTCGCATCACAACCAGCAACATTAAAATATCGTAATCTAATAGATTTCAAACCATAAGCTTTATCGTAATCTTTGAGCATATACTCAACACATAATTTGGAATTACCATACGGATTTATAGGTTTTTGCGGATGATTTTCATCTATTGGCGTATATTGGGGCTCGCCGTAAGTTGCACAAGTTGAAGAAAATACTATTTTTTTGACATTGTGCGCAACCATAGAATCCAATAAATTCATTGTGCCATATACATTATTTCTGTAATATTTTGCAGGATTTTCAACACTTTCGCCCACAAGCGAAAACGCAGCAAAATGAATAACTGCATCAATCGAATATTTTTCAAAAACGCTGTTTATATCCTCAATATTTTTTAAATCGCCTCTCTCAAAATGAACATTAGCTATTTTTTTTAGTGCATTTACTGTCTCAATATGTCCTGTTTCAAGATTATCAAAAATAACAACATCAAACCCGTTATCAATAAAATTTAATGCGGTATGACTACCAATATAACCGGCTGCACCTGTAATTAAAATCATATTTGAACCTTTCTGATTACTTTTTTACAAGTTTCAATAATTCATCAAGAGTCTTTAAAAATGTCTTTGAATCTTCATCCTCAAATTTTGAAACAATTTCCTTTATTTGATTAAAAGTTGAAAGATAATCATTTCTGAAAATATCAAATTCTAACATTTTTCTCAAATCCGATTCTGCCAATTTGTAATTTTTAAGACAACTAGCAGCGATACTTCTGTTAATATAAGCATCAGGATAATTTTCATTTATAGAAACAGCTTTGTCATAATGTTGAATTGCTTTTTCATTTTCACCTGACGCATGGTACACCATACCTAAACTTACAAAGGCTTCAACATTATCTTTATCTAAGAATAAAACATGTTCAAAATCTTTTTTTGCAGAATCCAAATCATTATTTTGATATTCAGCATAACCTTTTTTAATCATAACCTGAATATCGTCAGGCTTTAATTCCAAAGCCATAGAATAATCCTTTATAGCGCCCTCAAAATCACTTATATTTTCTCTTGCAAGCCCTCTATTAAAAAAAGTATTATGACTTGATTGTATTTCTATTGATTTATCAAAATCTGAAATAGCCTCTTGATAATCTTTTAAATAATGCTTTGCATTACCGCGATTATTATATGCCATAAAATTTTCAGGATCTAATTCGATAGATTTATTATAATCGCTTATAGATTCTTTGTATTTTTTCATATTGTAATATACAAATCCTCTGTTAAAATAAGCTTCAGCATAGTCAGGTTTTAATTCAATAGCTTTATTGTAATCCTCAACAGCCTCTTCATAGCGTTTCAAATTACCTTTTGCATTACCTCGGTTATTATAAGCTCTTGAATTAGACTCATCACTTTTAATCACTTCCGAATAAGCTTGAATAGCTTCATCATATCTTGAAAGTTCATACAAAATTAAGCCCTTCTGCATGTACAAATCGGCATTCATCTCTGCACCTTCAAGCTCTTTTAAAGCCTGTTCATATTTACAATCTTGTTTAAGTTCCAGTATTAAATCTAATATAGCCATAACATATCCCTATATCTATTGTAGACACAGAATAAATACATGTCAAATATTATTTGCATAATTTAAAAAAAAGATGTATATTATAAAAAGAGGTAAATATGTCAAATAAAGTTATAGAGTATCAAACAAGAGGTGTATGCTGCCAATTAATGAGAGTTGAAATTGATGAAAATAATACAATTCAAAACTCTGAATTTTTAGGCGGCTGTAATGGAAATCTTCAAGGTATTAAAAGCCTTATAAAAGGCATGAATATTGATGAAGTTATTGAAAAATTAGAAGGAATAAGTTGTAACGGCAAACCGACAAGCTGTCCCGATCAATTGGCAGCTTTGTTAAAGCTTTATAAAGAACAAGAAGCAAAAATAAACGCTTAATTAAACAATTGAGCTACAATTTTGGAACATATTTTTCATATGAGCCAACAAATTTAAAAAAGCTTGATTTTTCTTCAATTTCGGTTACAGCACTTTTAATTATTTCATCTTTAATATGTCCGTCAAAATCAACATGGAAAGTGTATTCGCCAAATTTTGTTTTTGATGGTCTTGAATCTATGTAAGACAAATTTATATTGTATTTAGAAAATATTTCCAAAATTTCCAGCAAGGCGCCTGATTTATTTTCAGTAGAAAATGCAATACTTGTTTTATCATTACCTGTAACCGGTGTTTCATAATCACCAATAATAGCAAATCTGGTCTGATTTGTCGGGTCATCATTAATATTTTCACAAACAATATTTAAGTTATATAATTGAGCTGTTTTTCTGCTTCCTATAGCCGAATATGTTAAATTATATCCGTCTAGTGAGCGTGCGGCATCAGCTGTACTTGTAGCTTTAACAATCGCTAAATTTCTTGGTAATTGAGTCGAAATAAAGTTATGACACTGTGCAAGCGCCTGAGGATGAGAAATGACACCTGTAATACTGTATACTTCTGTAACTTTTGATAACAGGCAGTGATGAATTGGTATTACTATCTCTGATAAAATTCTAATATTTGGATTTTTTGTTTTTATCAACGTGTCACTTGATTCTCTAACTGTCCCTTCAATAGAATTTTCTAACGGAATAACCCCTATTGAACCGGGATTATCATCAACAAAATCAACGACTCTGCTTATCATATTTAAAGGTTCTTCTTGCGGATATATATCATACTTATCCATAAATTCATCTTTTGCCATTTCACAATAAGAACCACCAGGGCCCAAATATGCAATTTTTGTAACTCCTGATAAAAAATTCATTGAAAATTCTCCTTGTTTTGTTTATAATTCTAACCGAAGGGATGAAAAATGGCAAACATAAAATTTGGGACTGATGGCTGGCGTGCTATAACGGACAAAGAATTTAATGCAGAAAATGTTGAACTCGTCACAAATGCTATAGCCAAATATGTTTTTGATAAATTTGGTTTGAATAAAAAAATTATTATTGGTTATGATCCAAGAAATAAAGCAGATGTTTTGTCAAAATTATGCGCAGACATTTTAGTTAAAAAAGGCTTTAACATTTTATACAGTGAAAAAGTTGTGCCAACACCTGTTCTTGCCTTTAATGCCAAGCATTTGAATGCATGCGCCATAATGTTTACTGCCAGCCATAATCCGCCTGAATATTTAGGATTAAAATTTATTCCGGATTACGCAGGACCTGCAACAAGTGAAATTACAGATGAAATAGTTAATAATATCGGAAGTTCCATAGATGACTCTAAAGATGGCCTTTTAGAATATTATGATTTTTCAAAAGACTATTTCAAACATATAGAATCTCTTATTGATTTTGAAAAAATAAAAACTCTCGAAACAAACATAATTTTCGATGGTTTGTATTCTGCAACAATAGGATATTTTGATAAACTTTTAACAAATAACGGAATAAACTTTAAAAGTTTACACATGAATCATGACCCTAATTTTGGCGGTGGTATGCCTGAACCAAAACCAAAATATATGCAAGAACTTATTGAAACAATAAAAAACAGTGAAAATTCTGTCGGTTTTGCAAATGACGGTGACGGCGACAGATTCGGGGTAATTGACGAAAACGGAAATTACGTTACTCCAAACGAAATTATTGCAATTTTATTAAAACATCTTACAAAAAATAAAGGGTTAAAAGGCTCATTAGTAAAAACAGTAGGTGCAAGTACGCTGCTTGATATTGTCGCTAAAAAATCAAATGTTGAATTAATTGAAACAGCCGTTGGATTTAAACACGTTGGCGAGGCAATGCGTAAGTATAATCCTGTAATTGCCGGTGAAGATTCGGGAGGATTATCAATTCAGGGACATATTCCTGAAAAAGACGGTATTTTAGCAAATTTATTGATTCTTGAAGCTATGGCTTATGAACATAAAACGCTCGTTGAATTGGAAGAAGATTTACACAATTTTGCAGGTGCAACATTCTATAACGACAGAATTGATGAAAAATTAAAAGATCAGTCTCAGGTAAAAACAGCTTTGAAAAATGCAGAAAATATGAAAGAACTTGGTAATTATAAAGTTTCTAAAATAAATAAAATTGACGGTGTTAAATTATATTTTAACGACGGAAGCTGGATTTTAGTACGTCCAAGCGGAACAGAGCCATTGCTTAGAATTTATATAGAATGTGATAATAAAGAAAAATTAGAAGAATTTAAGGAGAATATAAAAAATGCAAGTATCGCTTAATTGGTTAAAAGAGTTTGTAGATTTAGACGGAATTGATGAAAAAGAAATTGCACATCAACTTACAATGAGCGGTTTGGAAGTTGAAGAAATCAACTATTTAAAACCACAATTTTCAAATATTATTACTGCAAAAATTGAAAAAATTAATAATCACCCTAACGCTGATAAATTACATTTGGTTGATGTTAATACAGGAAACGGTGTAAAAACAGTTGTCTGCGGTGCTCAAAATATTCAAGAAGGACAAATAATCCCTTATGCTTCGGTTGGCTCAAAAGTATTGGATAGAAAAACAGGTGAACAATTTATATTGACTCCTGCAACAATCAGAGGTGTTGAATCGCAAGGTATGCTTTGCTCTGCTGATGAACTTGGATTAAGTGACAGAAATTATCAGGAAGAAGACGGTATTTTAATTTTAAACAGATTTTTGGATAATGTTGAATTAGGTAAAAATTTAGAAGATGTTTTAAATTTAGAAGAAGATATTATTTTGAATGTTGCACCGACCGCAAACAGAGGAGATCAAATGTCTGTTATTGGGGTTGCTCGAGAATTATGCGCAATATTTGACAAACATTTAAAATATTCACCGCTTGAATCAACTGTTGAATACGGAAATGACGGTTTTGAAGTGGAAATCAAAGATGAAGACACTTGCAAATATTATTCGGTTGGGCTTTTAAGTAACATTCACATTAAAAAATCTCCCGACTGGATGCAAAAAAGACTTGTTTCATCAGGTATCAGAGCAATAAATAACGTTGTAGATATTACAAATTATGTTTTATTGGAACTAGGTACACCGCTTCACGCTTTCGACAGAAATAAATTGAATAATTATCTGTGTGTAAGACGAGCAAACGAAGGTGAAACAATAGTAACTCTTGACGGCGTTGAAAGAAAATTAACTCACGACAGCGTTTTGATTGCTGACAGGGAAAAGGGTGTTTGCTTAGGCGGTGTTTTTGGCGGCGAAAATTCTGAAATTGATGATAATACAACTTCAATTGCACTTGAAGCAGCATATTTCACTCCTGCGACAAACAGAAGAAGTGCAAGAAGCGTAGGTTATCGTTCAGAAGCAGGCGCAAGATTTGAAAGAGGAATTGATATTGGAGCTGTTCAACAGGCAAGAATGCGTGCAATGCAATTACTTGTTGAATATGCAGATGCTAAAGTAGATGGCGTAGTTCAAGCAGGATGTGATAAAAATGAAATTCCGCCAATAACTTTGAGATATTCTGAAATTAAAAGAGTTTTAGGTATTGAAATTCCAACAGATAAAGCACTTAATATTTTGGAAAAACTTGGTTTTAAAATCCTTGGTAAAAATGAAATGGCTGCAAAAGTTGAAGTTCCTTCTTACAGGGTTGATGATGTATATAGAGAAATTGATTTAATCGAAGAAATTGCAAGAATTAACGGTTACGAACAAGTTCCGCCTACATTACCTCAAAAAAACGACGTTCCTGAAATTTCACTTGAAGAAAAAACTATTGCCCACGTTCACAACTTAATGCGATCATGCGGATTGAATGAAATAGTTACAACTTCTTTAATCGGTAAATCACTTCTTGACAGATACATGATGACATATAACGAAGAACAGGCAGTAAAAGTTGCAAATGTTGCCAGCGAAGAATATTCAATGCTTCGTCAGACTTTGGCTGCTAATGTTTTAGACTGTTTTAAAAATAATTGGGATAACGGACAAAAAACTTATTGGGTTTATGAAATCGGCAGAAGCTATTTCAAAGACCACGAAACAACAAAACAAGATTCAGGTGTAACAGAGGTTAAAATGTTATCCGGTATAATTTCAGGTAACGTAGAAAACTCAAAATGGCAGCAAGCTCAGCAAACAGATTTCTACACATTAAAAGGTATTTTTGAAAAATTACTTTCAAGCTTAGGACTAGAAACGAGAATTTTAATTAATCCTTGCGAAAATGTTAGTTATATGCACCCATATAAGACAGCAAAATTAACAATGTTGGGCAAACAAGCTAAAGATATAGGTTTCTTTGGACAAATTCATCCGTTATTAAAGGATAAAATGAAATTAAATCAAGATGCATATTTATTCGAAATAAATCTTGACGATATAATTTCTTGCGTTCACGAAATTGTACCTCATTTTAAACACTTACCGCAATATCCTGAAGTACAAAGAGATATGGCTTTTATAATTCCTGAAAGTGTAACTTATGCAGAACTTCAAAAAGTTATTAAAAAATCTGCACAAGGCAATTTATTTAAGGGCTCAGAAATCTTTGACGTATATCAGGGCGAACACATAAAAGAGGGCTACAAAAGCTTAGCATTCAGAATAAGATTGCAAGACGAAAATGCAACTTTAACTGAAGAAGTTATAGAAAAACAAATGTCTGCAATAAAAACAGGATTACAAAAATCGTATAGTGAAATATCGTTCAGGGAGTAATATTTTGATAAAAAGAATAATATTTTCACTGATATTAATGTTATTTTTTGTTGTCCCCGCAATGGCAAATACAAGACCGTATTTGAGTGCAGATATATCTACTGATGCAATAGGTATGTATCAGATGCCAAAAAATATAGTTATTTATGAAAATCCTGAAGAAGGTTCAAAAGTTTTATATGAAGCAAAGTGGGACTATAAAACTTTTGATAGCGAATACGGCAGCCCTGAAAAAATTTTCTCAGTATTTGTCCAAAACAAAGAACTTGCGTATGTTCAGGTAACAGACTATCAAGGGGATTGGGTTGAAATTATTTATGATAAATATTCAAATTTGAGAGGATGGCTAAAATCAGAAGAATTAAGACTTATGAACTGGCGCAGTTTTTATAATATGTATGGCAGAAAATATGGTCTTTATCTTTTAAAAGGCTCACCAATCGAAGTTAAAAATTTACATAGTGCCACCTCAGATGATTCACAAATTATCCATCAAATAAATAATCCGCAAAAAATAAAATTTACCGTAGTTAAAGGCAATTGGGCTTTGGTGACATCTATTGAACATAACTTGGGTATTTCAGGTTACTTGAAATGGCGAAGTGATGACGGCAATATTTACGCCTTTCCTGCTATTAAATAGAAGGCACTAGGTGAATTGTGAGTTGTGAACTGTGAACTGACAGTCATTACGAGGAGCAATGCGACGAAGTAATCCATTTTTTAGGGCGCTAAGATGCTAAGGCAGTAGGGCACTAGATAAATTGTGAATAGTGAACTGATACAGTTGTCCCCTCTCCCTAAGCCCTCTCCCGACGGGAGAGGGAAGAATTTTTATATGAGAGCTTGCTCGAAGATTAAAATTCGGGTGAGGGGTTGTTTTCTCTTTTAAAAGTTCTTAGTGCCTTAGAGCCCTAGTGCCTTACTGCCTTTATTTGTTGCTATTGTTAAAGTTTAATATCCGACGCTTAATCCTGCACATAGGTTTATAGATTGCCCTGTTATGCCTTTTGCTTCATCTGAAATCAAGTATTTTATAAAGTTTACAATTTCAATCGGTTCAACAAAACGCTTTTGCGGAACACATTCAATAATTTCTTCTTTAGAAAATTCTGAATCCTCAATTGAATTTTTACCTAAATCAGTTTCCACCCATCCGGGATTAATTGTATTAACAGTTATATTATCTTGAGCAACTTCCAGCGCGATAGCTTTTGTCATACCTATTAATGATGCTTTTGTTGCAGAATATGCACTTGCGTATGATTCTCCCATAACTCCGCTTATTGAACCAATGTTTACAATTCTTCCCCATTTTTGCTTTTTCATGTGAGGAATACAAGCAGAGATTAAATACATCGGAGCTATTGAATTTAATTTAAAAATGTGCTCTAATTCCGCATAAGACGGTTTATCTGCAGGATTATAAATATATTCGCCGGCATTATTTATAAGGATATCAACATTATTTGAAATAATAAAATCTTTTAATATCTCAAGATTATCTTCTTTTGCTAAATCACAAACACAATAATCAGACATATTTAAATTCTGCAAATTAGATTTGTTTCTTGCAGTAACAAAAACATTATAACTTTCAGATAAAGTTTCAGCAATAACTTTACCTATACCCTTTGAAGCACCTGTTACAAGAACATTTTTCATATTTTGGCCAAATTATTTTACAATTCCAAAACCTAGAAGGAATGTGCAAACAAGAAAAATGCCGGCAACTATATAAGTTAATTTATTTAAACCTTTTTCAGCACTTTTTTGAGATGAAAACATTTGCGAAGCACCACCAATAGCAGCTATGCCATCACCTTTAGGCGAATGTAATAACACTAAAATAATAGATAAAATTGCTGTTATAATCTGTAAAATCCAAACTAAATTTAATAACATTATTATATTTCCTCTTTACTTGCGATAAAAAATGATTTCATATCACCTGTATGCAGTTGTTTATATTGATACAATCTTGCAGGTCTTTTTGAAGATGCCTTTGTAAATTCGTTTAATTCAATAAGCCCTTCAGTACCAAGTACTTTCTTTCTAAAATTACGTTTATCAAGCTCTTTACCCATAATCAGCTCATATACACGCTGCATTTCGGTAAGCGTAAATTTTTCTTTTAACAATTGGTAAGCAACAGGGCATGAACGAAGCGATAATCTTGTTCTTGCTCTTGTATAGTCAATAATTTCTTTGTGGTCGAATGCCAAAGGCGGCAATTCATCAACAGGATACCAAGCAACATCATCAGACTCAAGGACTTTAACATCTTCATAACGAACGAGAGCAAAATAAACACAAGTAATAACACGAGCATCAGGGTGTCTCAAAGGATCGCCGAATGTATATAATTGTTCCAAATAAACGTTATCAACGGCAGTTTTTTCTTTTAACACGCGAACTGCGGCTTGTTCAAGATTTTCGGACATTCTTACATAACCGCCCGGTATAGCCCACTTGCCGATAAATGGTTCTTTTTCACGCCTAATTAACAATACTTGAAGAGCATTGTTTTTAATTGTTAAAATAACCGTATCTACAGTAATTTCGTGAGTTTTAGTCTCGTTAAACATTAAAAAATCCTCATGAGTTACATGTCAAGTTTAATTCAAACAAAAATAAATGTAAATAGTAAATAAAATCAGATACTTAAACAATAAAAAAATAAAATTACAATATGATACGTAATTTTCATACATTTAAAAAATATATCAATTATACTTTTTAATTAACCTAAATATAGCATCATCTTTATTTAACGCTTGAATTGGTTTTGGTATAAACAATTCTTTAAATTTTTCAATTGCATATTGATCAGTCATCCCTGATATATAATCAACAACAACTCTCTCTACACAATCTTTATCTATTTGATTACTTAAAAAATCTTTGTAGTAATTGTATAATTCGCAAACAATTCTTGCGCTTTTCTTTTCTTCCAACTTCGCAGGGCAATCAACATAAACATTTTTAAACATCCAATCTCTGAGTAAAGTTGTATAATGCCAGCATTCATCACTCATAGCAATTTTTGGAGAATCAATTGAATTTGAAATTATATCGTTAATCATTTTGCTTAAACGTTCATGAGGATTAGTTGAAAAATATTCCTGACATTCTGTCGGTAAATCTTCTTCTGAAATAATACCTGCTCTTATTGAGTCATCAATATCGTGATTAATATATGCAATTTTATCTGCAAATTGAACAACCTGAGCCTCACAAGTTTTTGGTTCAAGCCCCCAAGAATGAGTATATATTCCATCAATTGTTTCTTGGCATAAATTTAAATTTTCTAAAACTTCAACAACACGAACACTTTGCTCATTATGTCTAAAACCGTCTTTATATAATTGATTTAATACCCCTTCACCGCAGTGTCCAAAAGGTGTATGACCTAAATCATGACCCAAAGCAATAGCCTCTGTTAAATCCTCATTAAGAGCCAATGCTCGTGAAATAGTTCTTGCAATTTGAGAGACTTCTAAGGTATGCGTTAATCTTGTTCTAAAGTGATCGTCGTAAGGTGAAAGAAATACCTGAGTTTTATGTTTAAGCCTTCTGAAAGATTTAGAATGAATAATTCTGTCCCTGTCCCGTTGAAATTCAGTACGAATATCACATTTAGTAACAGGCTCTTTTCTTCCCTTTGTTTCGTAACTTTTAGTTGCATATTTACTTAAATTAACAGACTCGAGCTGTTCTAATCGTTCTCTTATTGTTCCCATATCTTAATATTACATTAATTTTTAAATTTATGCTATAATTTCAAAGTTAAAACCATGCAAATAAAGGATAAAGTATGAAACAGTTTTTTAACGAATTTGCAGCAGCAATAGATACTTACATAATGTTTAAGATAAAAGAAAAAATGAATATGCTTTCTGATGAATTAACAAAGAAAAACAGAAAGCCAATTTCACTGGCAATGGGTGCGCCTACTACAACTCCGCCAAAACTAATTACAGATACATTGAAAAATTCACTTGATGAGAAAAATATTCATACTTATTCCGTACCAAAAGGCGAAAAATACTTCACAGAAGCTGTAAAAACCAGGATGAAAAACAGATTTGATGTTGAATTAGATATTTCTGAAATATGCTCTCTTTTAGGTTCAAAAGAAGGCATTGCAAATTTAATCAGAGGAATTATTACACCCGCAAACAAAGATGAAGAAAAGGATATAGTCTTAATACCTGATCCATCATATGCATCATACAAAGAAATGGTAAAAGTCTGCGGGGGACTGGGTTATTCAATACCGCTTACAGAAGACAACAACTATATGCCAAATATGGAAAATATTCTTACACAACTGGAAAAAGACGGTTTTAATAAAAATAAAATTAAAGCTTTAATAATTAACTACCCTAATAATCCGCTGGGCGCAACTTGCAATAAAGAATATCTTCAAGAAGTTGTTGATTTTTGCAAAAAATACGAAATTTTACTAATTTCCGATGCTGCATATGCAGATATTTATTTTGAAGAACAAAATAAACCTTCAAGCGTACTGGAAGTTAAAGGTGCAAAAGATATTGCGGTGGAATTTCACAGCCTTTCAAAACCTTATTCAATTACAGGATGGCGTATTGGATGGGTATGCGGAAATAAAGAAGTCGTATCACAATTTGCAAAATTAAAATCTACAATTGATTCAGGAATTTTCAAAGGAATACAAAAAGCTGGCGCAGAGATTTTAAATTCAAAAGAAGGCTATGAATATATTGTTTGGGCAAATAATGAAATAAAAAAGAAATCTGATTACTTTGTAAAAGCTTTTAGAGAAGAACTAAACTGGAATATAGACCACATTCCATCTGCAACTTTTTATCAATGGATAAAAATACCACAAAGATACAAAACAAGCGAGGAATTTTGCGATGATTTACTCGAAAAATCAGGCGTAGTAATGGTTCCAGGAACTGCCTTCGGTAAATACGGACAAGGATACGTCAGAGTCTCAATTGTTTGTTCAATCGAAGAACTTCAAGAAGTTGTAAAACGTATGAAAGAAGACGGATTTACTTACTAATGAAGGTTAATGAAGAATATACCGTAAAAATAGACAAACTTTCCAATTTAGGATACGGAATAGCAAAAATTGACGGATTTGTCGTTTTTGTTGCAAATGCTTGCCCTGAAGATGAGTTATTAATCAGAATAACAAGAGTCAGCAAATCATATGCAAATGCCGAAATAACAAAGATAATAAACAAATCAAAACATCGAACAGAACCTTTTTGTCCCATGCAAAAAGTTTGCGGTGCTTGTCAATTGCAATTTATAGATTACGACTATCAACTAAAAATTAAACAAGATATTGTAAAAGACGCAATGCGGACAATAGGCAATATAGACATTGAAGTTCCACTTCCTATAGCAAGTCCTGAGATAAAAGAATACAGGTGCAAAGTTCAATATCCTGTAACACAAACGAAAGTTTCAAAAAGATTACTTGCAGGATATTTTAAACCAAAATCTCACGAAATTGTTAATATCAAATACTGTCCGATACAACCTGAAATTTGTGATAAAATCATTGAATTTATAAGAGAAAAATCAGTAGAATACGGAATTTCAGGGTACAATGAGAAATCTCATACAGGAGAATTGAGACACATTGTCATAAGATATTCAAAATATTCAAACAAAAATCTTGTAACACTTGTTGCAAACATAGAACAAATTTCAGACAAATTCAACAAATTATCCAAGGCTCTCTACGAAAAATTTGAAGATATATCAGGTATTTGCATAAACTTTAACACGAAGAAAACAAATTTAATTTTATCAGATAAAACAAAAGTTTTAATCGGTGATAATTTTATTGAAGAAAAAATTACAGATAAAATTTTCAAGTTTGGCCCAAATTCATTTTTTCAGGTAAACCCAAAAAGTGCCGAAAACATTTTCCAATATGTAAAAGATTATATAAAGAATAATTTTTCAAATCCCACAATATTTGATGCGTATGCAGGAGTTTCAACATTCGGCATAGTCGTATCAGATATATGCAAAAAAGCGGTCTGTGTTGAAGAATGCAAAGAAGCAACCCAGTGGGCAGAAAAAACAATTCTAAAAAATAATATTAAAAACATCGAAATCCACAATGAAGATGCTGAAATATTTTTTGAAAATGAATTAAAAACAAACAAAGAAAAGTTCAATATATCAATAATAGATCCTCCAAGAAAAGGCTCAACAGAAAAAACTTTAGAAAATATTTTAATATTAAGATCAGTCAAAATCATCTATGTTAATCAATTTCAAGATTTTTTAAATATTTAATATCAATAGTTGCTAAATTAGAACATTTACAACCATTTGACATGTTCTGTCATACATACCACATAGAAAATGTTGCAATTATAGATTTAAAAGATGTTAACAAATAAAAATTTTTCTCGACATTTTTTCATGTTTTTATTACTATATAAACAACAATAGAAATAAAGGAGAAAAAAATGCAAGTAATATTAAAAAGAGATGTTCAAAACCTAGGTGAACAAGGCGATTTAGTTCAAGTAAAAGATGGATATGCCAGAAATTACTTACTTCCTCAAAACTTTGCAGAACTTGCAACACCTGGCGCTATTAAAAACAGAGAACAAAATTTAGCAAGAATTCACGCTAAACAAGAAAAATTACACCAAGAAGCATTAGCAAAAGCTGAACAAATTGAAAAATTCGGTACACTGGAATTGTCAGCAAAAGCAGGTGAAAGCGGTAAATTATTCGGAACAATTACGACTAAAAAACTTTGCGAAGAATTACAAGCAAAAGCCGGTATTGAAGTTGACAGAAAAACTGTTTCATTAAATGCTCCAATCAACAAAATTGGTACATACACAATGTTAATCAAATTAACTTCAAAAGTTAAGACTGAATTAACAGTTAACGTTACAGCTTCTGAAGTACTTAAAGAAGAAATTGAAGAAGTTACTGAAGAAACTACAGAAGAAGCTTAGTTTTTAGGCGCAAATTTTGACAACAAACTCAAAATTTGCGCCGTATTATATACAATTGGGGATATTAAATTCTAGAATATAAAGATTTATAAAATTAATGTTTAGCAATTTGTTCATTGACATGTAAAAACTTAACTGAAGCAATGAACATTGTTGAAAAATACTATTATAATATTCCGTTTTGCCCCCAGCTGCCAAAACTTTCAAAAAAAGAAGACATGATAATTCAATACTTGGAAAATATGCCCGGTATTGAATATGACAGTTTGTCAGAAAATTATTTTTTAAATCAGGAAAAAGATTCTCTATCTGAAGAATTAGAATCACTATTTTTAGCATATGAAGACACTTTAACAGACATTAACTGTGAAGAGTTAAATAAATACGGCATAACAAGCGAATACTCAAAAGCTTTTTATCCTTTTATTGACTTGGTAAAAAGATTAAAACCAAGGTACGCAAAATCCCAGATAACTGGCCCATTTACACTATCAACAAGTATGACAGATAAGGATGGCAGATGTGCTTACTATGATGAAACACTTCGTGAAATTGTAGTAAAAACATTAAGCCTAAAAGCTTTATGGCAAATAAAAGAAATAAAACAGGCTTCAAGGGGTACAACACCAATAATATTTATAGATGAACCGACATTGTCTCAATTAGGAACATCAGCATATGTAACAATACCGCCATCAGAAATTATTGAAATTATCAAGGAAATTTCTGATTTAATCCAAAGCAATGGAGGAATAAGCGCAATCCACTGCTGCGGAAAATGTGATTGGTCAATACCAATGAAAGTCGGAATGAACATCATCAATTTTGATGCATTCTCATACGCTGAAAATATGAGCCTTTTTACAAAAGATTTAAAACATTTTTTGTCAAACAATGGGAAAATAGCTTGGGGAATTGTTCCAACCTTAGATAAAAAAGCTCTTATAAAAACAAATGCTAAAGAAATAGAACAAAAATTAGAATTAGCAAAATCATTATTAATAAACAAAGGTATTGATAAAAAACTTATTGAAGAGAATTTATTAATAAGTCCATCTTGCGGATGCGGTTCACTAAGCGTGGAATTAGCAGAAAAAGCAATAAAACTTACAAAAGAATTATCAGATAAATTGAAAGGATAAACATTGCCAACAACATTAGCAATAACAGGGAAAAGCGGAAGCGGAAAAACAACTGTAACAAAAGCATTTTTGAGAATATTTCAAGAATACTTTCCGGATAAATCAATATTACTTTTTGATAATGATTTAGCAGCAGAATTAGGACATAGTTTTGGCAAAGATATAAGAAATACCATATACGGTATAAGAAGCGGTAAACACGAATATAAAACAGGTATTCCTGAGGACATGTCAAAACAAGAATACATAGAATGGGCATTGGAAGATATTGTTGAAACAGTAGAAGAAAATGTAGATATTATTGTATCCTGGTTTGTTGCTTCAAAAGACTGCAGATGTCCAATTACCAAGCAAATGAATGACGCTGTAAAAAAATTTATTAACCAATACGATTTTGTAATTTTTGACTGCGAATTTGATTTAAAATACTTAAATCAACTTGTAGATGTAGACATAGACATAACAATAATTGTTACAAACCCTATTGAAGAATCAATTCACCTAGCAAAACGTATTGAAGAATTTTCAGCAAAATATGCAGCCGGAGGGCAATTAGGTGTTGTACTAAATAAAGTAGATAATTCAGAAATGACATACATTTTTGATACGCTTAGAAAATACGAACTCGATATACTTGGCGTCATTCCTACTGATAATGATTTACAAAAACATTCAATTGAAAGAGATTCAAAAATTGCACAAAATGCAATCAAAGAATTTTATTTTAGACTAAATTTACCACAAAAGAGGATATAATGACTACAATTATAGATGGAAAAAAAATTGCAGATAAAATTACTGAGCAACTAAAACAAAAAACATCTAAACTTAATATAAAACCACATCTTGCAGTAATTCAAGTTGGAAATAATGCAGCAAGCACTATTTATGTTAATTTAAAAAAGAAAAAAGCAGAAGAAATTGGTATCCAATCAACTATTATAAAATTTGATGATATAATTAGCGAAGAAAATTTAATTAAAGAAATTGAAAAATTAAATAACGATAAATCTGTGCATGCTATATTAGTACAATTACCGCTTCCAAAACATATATGCTCAGACAACATCATAAAAGCAATTTCGCCTAAAAAAGATGTTGACGGATTTACTGCTCAAAATTCCGGTGATTTACTAAATGGATTAATACCCATGACATATCCCTGCACCCCAAAAGGAGTAATGAGATTATTACAAGAATATAATATTAATATTGAAGGAAAACACGCAGTAATAGTCGGTCGGTCAAATATTGTTGGAAAACCTTTAGCAATAATGCTTTTGAATAGAAATGCAACTGTCACAATTTGCCATTCAAAAACTAAAAATTTAAAAGAATTTACAAAACAAGCCGATATTCTAGTATCAGCTGTAGGTAAAAAAATAATATTTAAAGACATGGTAAAAAAAGATGCTGTTGTAATTGATGTTGGAATATTTAAAGATGAAAAAGGAAAAACAACAGGTGATGTCGACTTTGATAACGTTAAAGATATAACAAGTTATATAACCCCTGTTCCAAAAGGGGTAGGTCCAATGACAATTGCAATGTTGATGGAAAATACAATAGAATTATTTGAAAAACGATAAAAAAGAAGGCGGATTTGATAAATCAAATCCGCCTTCTTTTTTATAAAACTTTTTAACCGCCAAAGCACCAGAAAGTAGTTGATTCTTGAATACCTTGTTGATGCAACTTTTCAAAATTATCCATTTCTGCATTTAGAAGTTCTAATTCAGTCTCTATAGATTCTTTTCTTGAATCTAATGATGAATCATATGCAGCCAAATCTTGATAAGCAGCCGTCTTTTTCAAATCTGCAAGAGCATCTTTGTTATCACCACAAGCACTTTCCATTTTATCTAAACGACTTGCCGTAATTTCAATTTGATTAGCAATTACAGATTGCTCATATAGCAGCTTATTAATGTCTTTTCTACACTGATCATATTGTAATTTTGCCGTAATTGTGAGCATAACACATACCTCATATAACTTTTACAATACATATATCGGCATAACTAATAAAAACTTTAGCTTTATTAACCACTTTGTTACAAATCTTTACATTGAAAATTTAAAAAACATAATAGTAAATTTTATATATAAATATTATTAATATGATATAATAAAAGAGCCATGCGAAAGTTTTTGTATTACTTATTATTATTTAAGAAAGCTTTTTACATAATTATCTATCCGTTATTTATGGGTAAATCAAAAATAAGCTCATTTTTTCGATTAGGCATTGAAAATTATTTAATTTTTCAGCCCGCAAAACTTAGAGCAATAAGAGTGCAAAGAAATTTACTGAAAAAATTCCAAACGGTAAGATTTGCATCAATAGACGGAGCAAGATTATTTGCTTGGTACGTAGAATCTAAAGAAAACAAGCCTACAATTTTGTATTTTCACGGGCAAGCTGAATCAATTTTAACGCACCAAGACATCGTTGAATTTGCGCTGAAAAATGGATACGGAATATTCATGTTATCTTATAGAGGTCATTATAGAGCCTGGGGGCTGCCATCAGAAAAAGGTGTTTATAAAGATGCACAAGCGGCAATAAACAAGCTTAATGAATTTAATGTTAAAACAAATAATATTATACTATGGGGACACTCATTAGGTACAACAGTTGCAACAGAAACTGCAGTACACAACAATGTTAAAGCACTAATTTTACAATCTCCTATTAAAGATATATATTCTGCGTCTCAAGACTTAGCAAACTTTTATATAAGAAGATTAAAATTTCACTGGCTAAGAAAATATATTAAAAATCACTTAAAAGATATTCAATTTATTCAAAAATTTGATAATATAAATAAAATAGCAAAAATACATTGCCCAATCTTACTTGTTCATTCTAAGACAGATAGAATTGCACCTTCGAAAAATTCGCGCGAGCTTTATGAAAAGAAACTTAATGCTCAAATATATCTTGCAGAAAGAGGCAGCCATTGGGATAACAAATGGTGTATAAAGAAAATTTCCGAATTTATTGCAAACCTATAAATTTACTGATAAAATAATGCAGGAGGCCATAATGGAAAATAAAAAAAGAATAATGTCAGGTATGAGACCAACAGGAAGACTTCATTTAGGACACTATCTCGGAGTAATATCTAATTGGGTAAACCTGCAAAATGAATACGATTGTTACTTTTCTGTTGCCGACTGGCATGCATTAACAACAGGATACGACCAAACTGACAAATTAAAAGATAATGTTTTAAATGTAGTAATAGATTGGCTGGCTTGCGGAATTAACCCTGAAAAAGCAACGATTTTTGTCCAGTCAACAATTCCCGAAATTGCTGAACTAAATATATATTTAGGTATGGTAACTCCGCATAATTGGGTTGAAAGAGATCCAACCCTTAAGGATATGGCAAAAATATTAAAAACAAAAGAAGGACAAAACTCGCAAATAGGTTTTGGATTAATGGGCTACCCCGTATTGATGAGTGCAGATATTATGGCGGTAAATGCTCATTTCGTTCCTGTAGGTATTGATCAAGTCCCTCACGTTGAACTTACAAGAGATATGGTACGTCGTTTTAATAATGTTTATAACACGGAATACTTTGTTGAACCAAAGCCTCTATTAAACGAATGTAAATTAATTTGCGGAGTAGACGGCGCAAAAATGGGAAAATCTTTTAATAATGATATTAAAATATCAGATGACGAAGAAACAACAACTAAAAAAATTATGCAGAGCATAACTGATCGTTCAAGAGCAAGAAAAGATGACCCGGGACACCCTGAAAAATGTGAAGTTGCATTTAAATATTGGCAAATTTTTGGTAACGAAGATGAAGTTGCAATAGTAGATAAGGAATGCAGAGCAGGTGAAAGAGGTTGTGCTGACTGTAAAAGACAATTAGCCTCTAAAATTAACGAACATTTCAAAGAGATTCGCGAAAGAAGAAAATATTATGAAAATCATATCGATGAAGTGAAGCAAATATTAGAATGTGGTTGTGAAAAATCAAGAAAAGTTTCTAAAAAAATTATTGATGACGTAAGAAATATTATTGGCATGTATTAATATAATTGAACGTTGTAATTTCTTTATTCAGAAATTACAACGTTATAAAGCACTCTCTTAAAAGAAAATAATACAATAAAACAAGCTATTGGGTCATCGGCCGACTGGCTATTTTTTGTTTTTACTCATTTATTTCTTTTTTCTTTTTAATACATAGTTACTACAATTATCGGCTCACGCTTGGTACCGAATTATTGTCGGTTCACAAGCCAAGTA
>CAYLHN010000005.1:0-3884 GCA_964383455.1 uncultured Muribaculaceae bacterium
CATATTATGCCTCCTTTTTACTTATTACTACTCTATCATTATTTAGGTTTTTTCTTACTTTGTCAATCATTGTAACCTATTTATTTTACATTTATTTATATTCTTACTGCCTTAGTGCCTTAGTATCTTACTGCCTTACTGCCCTGGCAACACATCTTACAAGTCATTTGCATTTTTTATTATAACCAAATTCTGCTTGCTTTTATTTTATCATCAATCAACGGATTATATTTTGCTTTCAGTAATTCTTTCCGCCCGTTAGGTTTTCTTGTATAAATAACATCCAAGTATCCAAAATAAGGTTCAAGATTTTTAGCTAACTTTTTTACATTCTTTTGGTGAGTACCAATCATATCAGGTACAGTTAAATATTTGTCTTCGTGTTTTAAAATATAGCGCTGATTTTGAGGAACCGAATATAATTCGTCAAAAAATGATATAAAACATTCCCTTTCATAGTTAGTACAATTAGAAAGAGTTACATAAGGAGTGTAGTCATTGCTTACAAAATTTTTAACCGAAATTTTATCCTTTGGAGTTTTTATTATGCCTGTTTCACACAGGGTTCTCAAAATTCCGTCAATCAGCACATTTGTATGAGATTCCGCCTTTTTTGCTTTGTATTTCATAAAAAGCGGTATAATCATTTTTTTTACGCACCAATTTTCCTGATTTTTAACCAGCAAAACAGGTATTTTAAGTTTTGGAGCTTTAATAACACCATAGACTTGAGATACAAAATTTTGCTCAGTAAGTACACTCTCTTTAAAAACCTGATTCCATTTTTTCGGAATATTTGCCCTTTCTTTTGCCCGTTCTTCAAAGATTTTGTTCAAATTTTTACAATCAACAGATTTAACTAAATCAGAATCAACTCCCAAACGCTCAAAACCATTTTGAATGGTATTATCAATAAAGCTTACACCCTCAAAGGTTCTGAAACGATTTTCCATAAGTTCAATATCATAATTTTGACTTTCACATAACGAAACCAAGTGCCAAATATTTGCATTCTTTTGCGGATTATTTTTATCAACTCTGATAGCACGTCCCCTCATCTGATTAGAAAGCATAAACGAACCCACAACACTTGCGATAATCAAAGAATTTATACAAGGGGAATCCCATCCTTCACCAAGCAATGACTGAGTTCCAACAAGAACATTTAAATATCCTTTATTAAATAATTCTGTAACAACCGAAACTAAATTAATATTTCCAGCAGCATCAAGTTTTATATAGTTTTCACAATACTGTGAAACTATTATATTTTCATTATTTATAAATTCTTTCAAACTTTCTGGCAGTACAACCAATGAACCAGATAAAATACCTGTTTTATACTCATTATTTTTAAGTGTTTCAAATACCGATAGTATATTAAAACCGCCCAAATTATCTGAACCAATATAATCTAACAAAACAACTTCTCTTAAATCATGTTTTAATGTTGAATATTCTATTTCCGTAATATCTTTTACGGAGTTTATTTTATTAGTATTTCTTGAAAAAATTTTCTTTAATGACTTACACGCAGACAGATTAACCTTTTTTGATGTTTCAAATAAATTTAATTCCTTTAAACATTCTTTTATTTCTGAAGGTTTTTCAAAATATTTTTCAAAATTTCCAAAAATGCCATTTAACAGAATTTCCGCAGCTTTATAATCCCAGTTAAAAATTTCTTCTTTTTCGAGGCATAAAAAATTCATCAATGTTGTTGCAGTAATATCAAGTTCATCACGAGAAAAAAGATAAGAAATAATCGAAACAGTAAAATCTGTGTCTTCATATATCATATCAACATTTTGCTCTAGATTATCTAACAAATTAGAGGTCTTGACAGCACTAAAAAATTTTGCGTTATTATTTAAAAATACAAAAAATTTTTCTCTGTTTTTTTCAAAATCTGAAATTATACTTTTATCATCGTTATTTAATTCACAAAACCACAACAAATCCTGATGAGGACATAAATCACCCTTTTTAACTAATTCGGGAACAGAAATTTCCAAATCAACAGGACCGCAAAGTGTGTGATAATTATTCCATTCAGTTCTTGAAACATCATAAGGCGGAGTACCTGTTAAAGAAACCGTTCTAAAATTTTCGCCATCAAGAATTTCGCACAATTTTCTAACCGATAAGTACCACTCTGTTCTTAAATGGTGAGCCTCGTCCAATACAACCGTTTTAACTTTATTTTCTTTTAAATCTTTTACAAACTTATCCAGAGTTTCCTGATTTTTGAAAACCGAATGTAAAAGTTGATATGTAATAATTGTAATTGGCTTTATATATTTAGCATCTAAACTTATTAAATCATCTCTCTCTTTTGATAAAAATGCCTCACAAATACGTTGTTTCCACTGATTTCTAATGGTAATTGTAGGCGCAATAATAAGCGCATGACAATTCAACCTTGCCATAACTTCAATTCCCAGCGTTGTTTTACCGGCCCCCGGAGCGGCAACAATATTAAGTTTTTTATCCTCCAAAAATGGTTCTAACTCGTCTAAAACTCTTTGCTGATATTCACGCCAAGTTCCTTTAAATTTTAAGATATCAGATAATTGAATATTTTCTTTAGATAACATACTGCAATTTTAGCATAAAAAAGGAGGGGGCAGTGTAATTTCACTGCCCATTTATTTATACGTATATAACAATCATACCGACTAAAATACCCAAAATCACAAAGAAAGCAGGTAGTTTACTTCGATACATAAGGATTGACTGGGGTAAAATTTCTGCAAAAACTACATATAACATTGCACCGCTTGCAAAACTCAAACTTAGCGCTAAGCCTTTTGGGCCCAAATCACCAATCCAATAACCGACAACACCGCCAATTACTGTAGGAAATCCGCTAAGTGCTGTGATTAAAATAGCAAGACGGCGCTTAATTCCGCCGTTTATCAAAGGAACAGCTATTGCCATACCTTCCGGAATATTATGCAAACCTATTAATATTGCCAAAACCAATGCCGAACCTTGCATTACTCCTTTGGAATTGGCAAATGATGCACCTATTGTCATACCTTCCGGAATATTATGCAATGCGATAGCACAAGCCATTATCATACCGGCAACAAATAAGCCTATTCGCTTGTCATGTTTTTTCATATGTTCTGACAAATGATTACTGTGAATTATTTCATCCAAATTATCAGCAGTTTTTGGATGAGAAAAATCAATATGATGGACTTCTCTGTTAGTCGTTCTGTCAATAAACAAATTTAACAAATAAACAAGTACACAACCAAAAATTATTCCCAAAGTTATCAAAAATATATTCGTCTTAGTTTCTATAGCTCCCAATATCAAATCGAGACAAACAATAGCCACCATAACGCCTGCGGCAAAACTTAATAACAAACTTGCAGTTCTTGAAGAATCACGTTTAAACAATGCACCAATTGAACCGCCAAGTCCTGTCCCGACGATACCTGATAATGATGTTACTTTTATTAATAAAACTAATGATTCCATTTTAAATATTGTTAAGTATACCTAACAATATTGTATTACAACTTTTTCATTTTTGCAATAAGTTTGTTAGGTTAGCTTAACAAACTTTAATATTATTTTTCTGATATAATAATTTCAGGGATAAACTATGAAAACACTAAAATCTATGAGACTTCAAATAGGCATTTTTGGCAGAACAAATGTCGGAAAATCTTCGTTTGTAAATAAAATCACAGGACAAGATGTGTCTATTGTTTCGGATATAGCAGGAACAACAACAGATGTTGTTGAAAAATCGATGGAATTATTGCCGATTGGCCCTGTTACTTTTTTAGATACGGCAGGACTTAATGATAAAATTCCTGCCTTAACTTGGCATCCAGATTGGATAGTGGTTCATCCATGAATAACAC
>CAYLHN010000005.1:3894-19405 GCA_964383455.1 uncultured Muribaculaceae bacterium
ACTAAAAAAATTCTTAACAGATGCGATGTTGGGATAATAATAACAGACAAATTTGATTTAGATGAATACGAAAAAAATCTCATTGAAGAATTAAAAAAATTGAATATTCCTTATTTAATTATTGTAAATAAGCAAGATAATAATTTGATTAAACATAACGAATATTTTGTAACTTCAACTTTTTCCGATGAAAATATCGTTGACAAATTCAAACAGGAATTAATTAAAATACTTCCTGATGAATTTGTAAGTTCACCTAAAATTGCAGGCGACTTGGTCAAAGAAAAATCAACCGTAATTTTAGTAATACCTATTGATAAAGAGGCGCCAAAAGGCAGACTTATTCTTCCGCAGGTTCAGACAATTAGAGATTTATTAGATTCTAACTGTATTACAATGTGCGTAAAAGAAAGCGAATTACAAGATGCAATAGATAGTCTCAAAGAACCGCCTTCGCTTGTTATAACAGATTCACAAGCCTTTAAGTCAGTTTCTGAGATTGTTCCTGAAAGTATTCCTTTAACTTCTTTTTCAATTCTTTTTGCAAGACTAAAGGGAGATTTAAAAGAATTTATAAACGGCGTAAAAGCAATAGAAAATTTAAAAGATAATTCAAAAGTTTTATTTTTGGAAAGCTGTACACATCACGCAATAGAAGATGATATTGCAAGGGTAAAAATCCCTAAACTCTTAGCCCAAAAAACAGGTAAAAATTTGAATTTTGAATATTATACAGGTCACGATTTTCCTGATATTGCAGCTTATGATTTAATAATCCATTGCGGGGCATGCATGACGAATAGAAAAGAAATTCTTTCAAGAATTTTAATTGCAAAAAAAGCAAACGTACCTATCACAAACTACGGAATAACAATATCATACTGCCTTGGAATTTTACCCCGTGCAATAAAATTTTTTTCATGATATATTAAAAAAAAAGAAATACGGAGTAAAAAATGATTACTGTAAAAGATGTAGAACACGTAGCAAAATTAGCACGTTTAGAATTGACAGAAGAAGAAAAAGAAAAATTTACACGTCAATTGGGAGATGTTTTAAAATATGTTGATCAAATGAACGAAGTTGACACATCAAACGTTGAACCTTTGTCACATCCTGTTGATTTTACAAACGTAATGAGAGAAGATGTAGTAAAATACGAACAAACGAAAGAAGCCTTAATGCAAAACGCTCCTGAAGAAGAAGACGGCTTCTTTAGAGTTCCAAAAATTAATTAGTGTTCTAAAAATTCAACTATCACAAAATATAATTATAACTATCACAAATTGCGGGGAGATATGGGTACAAAATATATATTTATTACAGGCGGTGTTGTAAGCTCACTTGGTAAAGGTATTATCGGAGCTTCGTTGGGCAGATTATTGAGAGCAAGAGGTTTTTCTGTTGCTATTCAAAAATTTGACCCTTATATTAATGTTGATCCCGGAACTATGAGTCCGTTTCAACACGGCGAAGTTTTTGTAACAAATGACGGTGCTGAAACAGATTTAGATTTAGGACACTATGAACGATTTATTGATGCGGACTTTTCACAAATTAATAATGTTACATCAGGAAGCGTATACCAAACCGTAATAAATAAAGAAAGAAAAGGCGAATACTTAGGTGCAACAGTTCAAACAATACCACATATCACAAACGAAATAAAATCAAGAATATTGAGAGCAACTGAAGAATTCAAGCCTGATTTTCTGATAATTGAAATTGGCGGAACTATAGGTGACATCGAAGGTTTACCATTTATCGAGGCGATAAGACAATTTAAAACTGAAGTCGGAGTTGGAAACGCAATTTCAATACATTGCACACTTTTACCATACTTGCCGACATCCGGAGAATTAAAAACAAAACCTTCACAACACAGCGTAAACGTATTAAGAAGTTACGGTATCAGTCCTGAAATATTGGTTTGCAGAACATCTCATCCTATACCTCAAGAAGAAAAAGACAAACTTGCACTATTCTGTTCTGTTCAAAAAGATGCGGTTATAGAATGCCGTGATATGAAAAGCATTTATGAAGTACCATTAGCACTTGAAGAACAAGATATGGCAGCTGTTGTTTTAAATATGTTAAATACACATTACAAACACGCAGACCTAAAATCATGGAAGGATTTAGTAAACAGAATTAACAACCCAAAACGCACGCTCGAAGTCGCAATCGCCGGTAAGTACACAAAACTATCTGATGCATACATATCAGTTGTAGAATCTTTAAAACACGCAGGCTATGCAAACGAAGCAAAAATCAATATTCACTGGATAAATTCAGAAGAATGTGTTGACTTTGAAAATTGCAAAGAATTAATGAAAAATCTTGATGCAGTTGTAGTACCCGGGGGTTTTGGAGTCAGAGGTATAGAAGGTAAATTGAACGTAATAAGATATGCCAGAGAACACAATTTACCGTTCTTAGGACTTTGTCTTGGTATGCAATGTGCAGTTATAGAATACGCAAGAAACGTTTTGGGATTAAAAGACGCAAACTCTAAAGAATTCAGAGAAGAATGTGAAAATCCTGTAATCGACTTAATGCTTGAACAAAAAGACGTAACTGCATACGGCGGAACAATGAGACTGGGTCAATATGAATGTCATTTAAAAGAAGGTTCTGTTGCTCAAAAAGCATACGGAACAGACGTTATATTTGAAAGACACCGCCACAGATACGAAGTTAATAATGCATACATAGAAGATTTAGAGAAAGCAGGACTGGTATTCTCAGGAAAATCACCTAACGGTAAATTAATGGAAATGATTGAATTACCGCAAAATGACTGGTTTGTAGCTTCACAATTCCACCCTGAATTTAAATCACGTCCCGAAAGACCGCACCCATTGTTCAAGGGTCTTATTGATGCCGCAGTGAAGCAATCCAAAAAACATTAAGAAATATTAACTAAAATATTGTTATTTTAGCAATTTTTATTTTGAGCATACTTACTATATGAGTAATTAGTTTAAAATAGGAAAGGAAAAATCATGAATGTTAATTTTACTGGTGGACTTGTTAGAATAGGTAATAGATATGTAAAACCGGAAAATATTACATATATACAGGCTGGGAAGCCTGGCAATTTTACGATTTATCATAATTCAAGTTATAATGAAGCTAACCCTTTAATATCATATTACGGAGGGGATGTTCAAGAATTTGCAGCAGCGGTTGTTAAAGCTGAAAAAACCGGACAAATTATCGACCTTAACGGATAAAAAATAAAATAAAATAAAATAAAATAAAATAAAATAAAAATGGATGCTTAAAAAGCATCCATTTTTATTAGTTATAAATTTAATTACAACTTGTTTTAGTTTCCCAATTTAATTCATCAGGACACTTTAAATAATCCGCATTGTCATTTTGAATAATCCAAGCAGTTGTCTGAGTCTTATTGAAATTACCTGTCAAAGATGTCGGATTACTTGTAGGATATAACTGATTTCTTGAAGCACCTACCCAATCTTCGGCACTTGTGGGTGGCGGATTATCATATAAGTAAGTGAATTCAAATAAATCATCTCCTTCACGAGATTTACCCTTATTTGGACCATCTATATCTACTAATATATCCATGGCAAACATGTTCGTATTAGTTATAGCAATAGACATACCATCCGGAAGAGTAAATTTATAGTATGTTTGCAATAAGCTTGCATCAATTGCATTACCATCATAATCTTTAATATTGGAACTTAAACAACCACTTTCGGTCATTCCGCAGTCTTTAGAAACTTTCATAAATTCAGCGATACGCTTTCCTGCTCGTTCGCTCATTTGAAGATAGTTAGAATCATTCTTAAACCACTCATCAATAGAACCATATATAACACTTGCCCTGTCAAAAGATTCAGAGAGAGCAGAATATGCTTTTTTCACTCTGGTAACTTTTTCTTTGTCGCCGGTTGCATGGTTTAAGTTTGGCAGAGTTAACGCTGCAACAACACCAATAATACCTATAACAATTAACGTTTCAGCCAACGTAAAAGCAAAATTTAAATTTTTTGGTTTCATAAAAAAACTCCTTTTACTCTAACATATCCATTATACCATATTAGAAAATATATTTCAACAAATAAAAAAGGATGTCATTATTAGACATCCTGATGTGTTAATGTTGTCTGTTTTAATTTTTTGTCGAAACGCTTATCTGCGTTGGTTTTATTGTGTTAATTACTCTCGCTCTTTCCAATGCACCAATTTGCGGAGACATGATTTTTGAACAAACATTTGTCATTCCGCCCAATTTACTTCGCGCCGGAGTTTTATAAACAAATTTTTCATCAGATTCTTTATTATCAGAACTGAATTGCTTTTCTAATTTATCGATTTTCTTCATTGTTTGCAGTTTTTGATACGCAATAGAATTTCCATTCAACGAAATATGAGATTTATCAACAAATCCCAATTCTCCAAAGTTTTCAATAATACTTTTCATTAAATTAAATTCTCTTTGTTGAGAGTTTTCAACAATTTGAGCATCTTTTTTAAAAATATTTTTTCTTACAAATGCAAAAATTAAGCCTATAAAAAACAATAAATAAACAGGCATTAAATTTTCAGGATTAACAATAAATTTTTGACTTGAAATTAAATAAGTTACAAAACGATTATCCGAAGTTTGAGATATATTTTGAACAATTGCGTTTGAAACATTATGTCCGCTAATATTTATTTTTAAATTGTTACCCGCAGGCTCAAGTATTACGCTATTAATATCTGCGGAACCGTTATATATTGTATTAAAATTCTCTGAAAGTTGAATATTTTTTACAAATAAAGTAATTTTATCAGCTGAATTTACAGAATATTTAACTTTTACAGACTTAGAAGTATCTAATTTTATCTCATAAGATGAATTATTTGACGAAATCAGAACGGAGTTTAATATGTTTTCAGCTGCAAATGAAGCATTTTGCACAAATGCAGAAATCATAAATATTACAACTGTTGCAAAAATACGTTTCAAATTTCCTCCCGAAAATTCACATAACTATCGTATATGTTCTTTCCTTATTAAGTTTATATATTTTTTTCAAATAATTCATCAATCACAAGATTTAAGTTAAGATAAATTTATGTAGACCAAAAGATTAATAAAAATTTTATCAATTTTATTAATAGCCACGTTAACAATATTATTTGAGAAAAAGATTATACTTTAGTTTCTTGTTGACGAAATTGCATTTCATACAAGTGTTTATAATGACCGTTTTCTATCTGCATTAATTCTTCGTGTGTACCCAATTCTACAAGTTCACCCTCGTTTATAACCGCAATTCTGTCTGCATTCTTAATTGTTGATAATCTATGCGCAATAATAAATACAGTTCTGTTCTTCATCAGATTATCCATAGCCTTTTGAACAATCGCCTCTGATTCATTGTCCAAGGCTGATGTTGCCTCATCTAATATTACTATCGGTGCGTTTCTAAGCATTGCCCTTGCTATTGCAACACGTTGTCTTTGTCCGCCTGAAAGGGTTAAACCGCGTTCACCGATTATTGTCTCTAGTCCCTCAGGTAACTTTTCTATCATTTCATTTAAATGTGCATATTCTATTGCTTTTTCTAGTTCTTCCGTTGTTGCATCAGGTTTACCCATTAAAATATTAGCCTTAATACTTCCTGAATATAAGAAATTATCCTGAAAGACCATTGAAATATTTTTTCTTAAAGAATCTAACTTGAAATTTTTAATATCAATACCATCTATTTTTATATATCCTGATTTTAAATCATAAAATCTTGGAATTAAATTAACCAACGTTGATTTACCACATCCAGAAGCACCAACAATAGCTAAAGTTTCATTTTTTTTAACAGTCAGATTGAAGTTTTTTAATATGTTTTTATTAGGAATATATTCAAAATAAACGTTTTGGAATTCGATATTGTTTACAAATTTTGTTAATTCACAAGCATTTGGTAAATCCTTAATTTCAGGTTCCAAATCAAATAATTCAAAAATTCTTCCCATTGCGACAAATATTTTTTGAATACTTGTCAGTGTATTTCCGAGTGTTTTAACAGGTTTATATAATAATAGTAAAGAAGTTATAAACGAAGCAAAACTACCTGTGGTAATCTTACCTGATGTAACCAAAAAAGTTCCGTAGCTTAAAACTATTGCAATACCAAATGAAGCTATTAAATACATTAAAGGTGACATCCATCCTGAACGTTTAATTAAGTGCATTGAGACATTAAAAGAATTATTAATTTCATTTTCGAAAATTTTTATTTGTCTGTATTGCAGACCATATGCTCCCATTATTCTGTTACCAGAATAGGTTTCATTCATATTAGTTCTTATGTTACCTGATATAACCATATTTTTGTTAGAAGTTTCCCGTATTAATTTTCTTATTAACAGCACAGGAATAAAAGCAACACATAGAATCAGCACTCCGATAGAGGCTAACTGCCACGAGCTGTACATCATAACAACAATCAGCCCAAAAGCACCGAATAGGCTTGTTGTAATAGTTTTAATTTTATCAATTAATCCGTCTGCGGCAGTTTGAGGGTCATTTAAGTACCTTGACAATATAATTCCCGATGAATTTTCGTCAAAAAATTTAGCGTCCATAAAGACAAGATGTTTAAACAAATCTATTTTGACGGAATTTGTAATTTTCTTGCTTGTCCATTCAGAAATGTAAGTATTTAAGTATCTTAACCCTCCTTGAAAAGCTGCAAATAGAATCACACCTATTGGTAAAATCCAAATAAATAACTGCCAGTGAAGTGTATAGCTTGAACCAAATATATTAAATGAATAATCTTTTTGTCCAATGACGTAATCCATATACGGTTTTATGGCAAAGGCTGTAACTCCGTCTAACAAACCCAAAGGAACAGCAATTAAAAAGCCCAATAGAACTCTTGGTAAAACAGGTTTTATGTATGGAAAAATCCGTTTTAATAACCAGGAATATTTAAAAGAATTCTGCGCTTGCGTTCTGCTTAGTTTCAATTATTTATTACCTCGTTATAAGTTTATATTTTTCATACAACTCAGCAACTCTGCATTTATCTATATTTTCTTTTAATTTAAATACACATAATGAATCTATCTGTTCAATTAAATCAAGAAATTCTTCTACAATATGATATTCTTCTCTGACTGTATAATCGTGGATTAGAATAGTAATATTATATGAACAGTTTAATATGGAAGATAAAACGCAAGCGACTCTAAAACGACCACCAATAAAAATTGTATCTATATCTTTCGGATTAAACTTTTCAAAAATTAAATTTGAATAGTTACTAAATTTTTCAAAATCATTTTTGTCAGCAGGATACCCCCAAGCACAAGTTTTACCTATATCCGCATGAATTAATTTTAACCTTATATTTTCATTTGTATTAATAATTTTATATGTTTTTAGATAATCAATCCAATCTTTATCAGATTCAACAGAATACACAAAACAATCACTATTCATTAAAGCCAAAAATGTTGAACCACCTGAACCAAACTCTAAACATTTTTTCGATTTTGAATAATATTCACATAACATCTTTTTTTCATTTTCCGATAAACTTACGGGAAAAGATTTTGGTGCATCTTTATAAAAATTACTTAAATAATTTTCCATAATTTTAATTTTATATTCAAGCTTATCTACATGTTTATTCATATCATCGATTTTTTTATCATAATATTTGTTTGAGCGACATAATTTCATTTTTACACCAAGAATAGTTAAATTTTTGTAACCGCTTAATTTATCATTTTTTACTGAAAAGAACCACTCAAAAACATTACTATATCCATTTTTCAGTTTTTTATTTTTTAAATATTTTAAATTTAAAAAATGCAATTTTAATTTTTGTTTAAAAGTTAATTTGCCATATATACACATTATTCGCCAATACTTTTCATCTCTTACATAAAATGTAAATTGCGCCTTTTTACTTGTCCAGGAATAAATTTTAGTTTCATCAATTGGGTCTTGAACATGCGATTTACATCGCCCTTTTTCCCATTTATATGGCAAAGAGATTACAAGTGTACGACCAGTATCCAAAAGTTTTTGAGTGAAAATTTTAGCCTCATTTACATGCTCAATAACTTGAAAACAAGTCACAATATCAATTTTCTTTTCAGGTTTAAAATCAAAAAAATCCATTTCATAACCTTTTATTTTATCAGTATTAAGAGCACCATACAATGCAACTGAACATCTTTCTTTAAACGGTAATTTTCCAATTAAATCAATACCGGCGGAACCAATATCTAAAATTGTTTTTTCTTTATCTGCTAAAATTTCTACAATTTCTTTTTCTAATCTAATATAATTACTATTTTCTACTTTTTTCCTATATTTTTGTAATTTGGCTTCATCCATACAATTACCCTATTTTATAATATTTAATATCTCTAACTAATTATTAACTTTTTACAAATAATCTATTTATTTATAATAGAAATATAATAAATATTTTGATTTGTCAATAAAATCTAACAAATAATTGGTTTTTATTTTTTTGAATTTGTTTTTATAATTCTTATATGAAAGACCTTAGAAAATTAATCGGAAACCTTATCAAACAGAAAAGGAAAGAACAAAAAATAACTCAACAAGATTTGGCATCAATGGTAAATGTCGACCCAAAATACATCAGCAGAATCGAAACAGGCGCATCTTACGCATCTCTTTCGGTTATTGAAAAAATTTTTAACAATCTTAATCTTGATATAAATTTAGTCGATGAAAATGACTCAAAAATATTAAGCAAAGAAGAGTTAATATATAATATTAACTCCAATTTAAAACATTTATCCGACAAAAAACTTGCTGTAATTAAAGCTTTTACCGAATATATTGACGAAGTCTAAACCCCTGCTTTTGCTGTTTCCTGCTGTCTGAATTGCATTTCGTACAAGTGTTTATAATGACCGTTTTCTATCTGCATTAATTCTTCGTGTGTACCCAATTCTACAAGTTCACCCTCGTTTATAACCGCAATTCTGTCTGCGTTTTTAATTGTTGACAATCTGTGTGCAATGATAAACACGGTTCTGTTTCTCATCAGATTATCCATTGCTTTTTGAACAATCGCCTCTGATTCATTATCTAATGCTGAGGTTGCTTCATCTAATATTACAATTGGCGCATTTCTAAGCATTGCTCTTGCTATTGCAACACGTTGTCTTTGTCCGCCCGAAAGAGTTAAACCGCGTTCACCGATTATTGTCTCTAAACCCTCAGGCAATTTTTCAATCATTTCATTTAAGTGTGCATATTCTATTGCTTTTTCTATTTCATCACTCGTAGCACTCGGTTTACCCATTAATATATTTTCTTTTATTGTACCTGAGTATAAGAAATTATCCTGAAAGACCATTGAAATCGAACTTCTCAAAGATTTCAACGAAAATTCACGAATATCAACACCATCATATTTAACAGCACCTGATTTTACTTCATAAAAGCGGTTAATAAGATTTACAAGTGTTGACTTACCGCCTCCGGAATTACCAACAATTGCAAGTGTTTCATTTTTATTAACTTCTAAATTTATATGCTTTAATACAGGTTTATTTGGAACGTATTCAAAACATACATCTTCAAATGTTATTTTTTCTTTTAATTCTTTAAATTCTTTCGGATTTTCACAATCTTTAATTTGAGGTTCCAAGTCAAATAATTCAAATACACGTCCCATTGCAACAAATATGTTCTGAATACCTGTTAATGTACTGCCCAGACCCTTTACCGGTTTATACAATAATAATAAAGATGTTACAAAAGACGCAAACGAACCCGCCGTCATTTTACCTGTATTTATTAAATATGTACCGACACCGAGTACAATAGCAATACCGCAAGATGCAATCATATACATCATTGGAGACATCCAAGCCGTACGCTTTGTTAATGACATATTTATATCAAAAGACTGTTTTATCTGAAACTTGAAGTCATTTTCTCTATAGTCTTGCAAATCATACGCATACATAACTTTATTGCCATTATATGTCTCATTCATATTTGTCGTAATATTGCCTGAAATAACCATATTTTCGTTAGAAGCTTTTCTTAAACGGTTTCTCAACAAGGTTACAGGTATAAAAGCTGCACATAAAACAAAAACACCAATTAAAGCCAATTGCCAGGAACTGTATATCATAACAGCAATCAAGCCCAATGCCCCGCATAAACTTGTTGTAATATTCTTTATATAATCAACAATACCTTTTGATGCAGTAGCAGGATCGCTAACATAACGTGAAATTACAATTCCGGAAGCATTATCTTCAAAAAATTGCGGGTGCATATGTATCAATCTGTGGAACAAATCAATTTTTACATCATTTGTAATCCTTCGGCTTGTCCACGAGGAAATATATGAATTCAAATACCTAAGCACACCCTGAATTCCTGCAAATAAAATTATTGCAATCGGGATTAAAAATGCCATTGTTAAACTTGTTATAGAAAGTGAATATCCCAAAACAGTAAATTCATATGATTTCCCGCCGATAACGTAATCCATATACGGCTTTAAAGCAAGAGCAGTAACACCATCCAATAAACCTAACGGAATCGCTATTAAAAAACCGATTATAATCCTGAATAAATAAGGTCTGATGTACGGAAACATACGAGATAACAGCCAAAAATAATCAAAAGAATTTGAAGCAGCTGTTTCTTTCAGTTTATATTTATTTAAAATCCTTAAAGTTTTAATATCATCATAAATCGGAGATTTTTCAGCATATTTCCACCATAAATTTGTATATGAATTCCCGCAATTTTGATTATTTATAGGATTTTCAAAAGCAAAAGAAATTGTGTACGGAGAAACAATATGACTTCTCAACAACTTATATTCTTTTTGCGTTCTTTCAGAACAAGAAATATTTAACACTTTATTAGTATGAGCATCCGGCTCCGAATAGCAATACTTACAATCCAATAATTTGCAATCATTAACCAAAATATTGAAAGTAGCCATTTCTTCAACTGTTGTATTTTTAATATGACTTGAAAAATTTTCATTTTTTAGTTTTTCAAACATATTTTGTTCTTTCCATTTTTCCAAATCAATCATTAACATTTCTGCCGAATAAATATAAGGCTTTTCAACATTATAATCAATATTATAATATTCTCTGTGTCTGTCACTTAAAATAAATTCAACAGCCGCACACGAATTACCCTCTAAATCCATTTCATAAATATTTTTTAAATCACAATTTACAATGGTTGTCGGAACTAAATATATTACTCTTTTTTCGTCAATTAAATTATAGTAATTAAAGAAAGATGTATTTAAATTATATCGGACGATATAATGTCTTAGCATGACATTTGTATTTATCCATACAATTTCGCAATTTTTATATTCCTTAAATTTTTCAAAACTGACTTTATTATTTTCATCAAAACAATTATCTGTAATAAGGTATATTTTTAATTCGTTTTTTGAATTATTTTCAAGAATACTTTGTATAGATACAACCGATAAGAATATATTATCATCGTTTATTGTATAAGCAACATTTATTTTACTCATATTTTAGTAATCCCTAAATTAATTTTAACCTATTGTTATAATAACATGAAAATATTTGTATTATAATGAAATACAAATAGGAGTAAACAAATGCTAAACGGTAAAGTAATATTAGTAACAGGCGGAACAGGAAGTTTTGGCAAAAAGTTCATAAAAACCGTCTTCAAAAAATATCCTGATGTAAAAAAAGTAATTGTACTATCAAGAGATGAATACAAACAATTTGTTATGCAAAATATGCCTGAATTTAAGCCGTATGAAGATAAAATGAGATATTTCATAGGAGATGTCAGAGATAAAGAAAGACTTGAACGAGCTTTTGACGGAGTTGATATCGTAGTCCACGCAGCAGCTCTAAAACAAGTTCCGGCTTGTGAATATAACCCTTTTGAAGCAATTAAAACAAATATAATAGGGGCTCAGAACATTATTGAAACAGCTATAGATAAAGGTGTCAAAAAGGTTGTAGCATTATCAACAGACAAGGCCTGCGCACCAATAAATTTATATGGGGCAACGAAATTATGCTCAGACAAATTATTTATTGCAGGCAATTCCTATAGCGGTTACAAAGATACCAGATTTGCAGTCGTAAGATACGGTAATGTTGCAGGTTCTAGAGGTTCAGTAATTCCGTTTTTCCAAAATTTAGTTAAGGAAGGCGCAACAGAATTACCAATAACGGATTTAAGAATGACACGTTTTTGGTTAAAACTCGAACAGGCTGTTGAAATGGTACTGGAAGCGCTTGAAAATATGCAAGGCGGTGAACTTTTTGTCAAAAAAATTCCATCTATGAAAATGACAGACCTAGCAAAAGCAATAGCACCTAATCTTGATATTAAAGAAATAGGCATAAGACCGGGCGAAAAAATTCATGAACAAATGATAACAACCGCAGATGCTCCAAATACACTCGAACTTGAAGATTATTATATTATCCTGCCACAATTGAATTTTTCAAAAATTGAATATACATATCCAAATGCAAAAAAAGTTTCTGATGATTTTGAATATCATTCAGGTAATAACGATAAATGGTTAACAGTAGAAGATATGAAAAAATTAATAAGTGAAATCGAATAATGAAAACATACGGATACGGAAAACAGCATTTAGAAATTGATGATTTTATTGAAGTTTTAAAAACTTTAAACTCGCCGTTTTTGACTTGTGGCCCGAAGGTCAAAGAATTTGAAAAAGCAATTTGTGATTATACAGGTGCAAAATATTGTGTTGCCGTAAATTCTGCAACTTCAGGATTACATATAGCAATGCTTGCTGCCGGAGTTGGTTATGGTGATGAAGTTATAACTTCACCTATGACTTTTCTTGCAAGCGCAAACTGTGCAAAATATACAGGAGCAACAGTTAAATTTGCAGATATTGAAAAAGACACTGCAAATATAAACCCTGAAGAAATCAAAAAACAAATTACAGAAAAAACTAAAGCAGTTGTTCCTGTTCACTTTGCAGGTCAGCCTTGTAATATGAAAGCAATTAATGATGTTTTATATGAAACAAAAAGAAAAATTTATATAATTGAAGATGCAGCCCACGCAATCGGCTCTAAATATAACGATACACAAGTCGGTTCTTGCAAATATTCGGATATGACAGTTTTTTCATTTCATCCTGTAAAAACAATTACAACCGGTGAAGGCGGAGCTGTTACAACAAATAACGAAGAATTATATAAAAAGCTTTTGGCTTATCGTTCTCACGGAATGCACAAAGATGGTGACATGAAAAATGATTGGCGATATGAAATGCGTGAACTCGGCTATAATTATCGAATGACAGATATTCAGGCAGCATTAGGATGTTCTCAAATAAAAAAACTTGACAAATTCAAGAAACGCAGACGTGAAATTGTTGATTATTACAATAAAAACTTGGGACTACAGCATTTAACAGAAAAAGATTTTTCAAATGCTTGTTTTCACCTCTACCCTGTTTTAGTTGAAAACAGAGAGCAGTTTTACTATAATTCGAGAGAAAAAGGGTTAAATCTGCAGGTTCATTATATTCCTGTTCATACACAGCCATATTATCAGGAGCAGGGGTACAAATGGGGTGACTTTCCAAATGCGGAAGATTATTACAAACATTGTATTTCATTACCTCTATACCCTGATTTAACAAATAAAGATTTAAAAGAAATAGTTAAGAGAATAAAAAGTATAATACAGAAAGGATAAAAAATGACAACTTCGTACAAAACACCTCAGGAAGAATTTTGGGCAGGTGAATTCGGTACCGAATACATTAAAAGAAACACATACGAATATCTTTTACCAATATACACTTACGAATGGGCAAAAATTACAGACAAAGCACTTACTATAAATTCATGTATCGAATTTGGTGCAAATATAGGCGCAAATTTGAAAGCTATAAAAACTCTTTTTCCTAAGATAGAACTGTCAGCGGTGGAAATTAACAAAAAAGCAAGCGAAGAATATTTATCAAAATTTATAGAAAAAGATAATCTGCATAACAAATCTATTCTTGATTTCAAATCTGATAAAAAATATGATTTAACTTTTACAAAGGGCGTTTTAATTCATATAAATCCTGATGAATTGCAAACAGTTTACGAAAAATTATATGAATATTCAAATAAGTATATAGTGATTGCAGAATATTATAATACAACCCCTGTAACAGTTAATTACAGAGGTAATCAGGACAGACTATTTAAACGTGATTTTGCCGGCGAATTTATGGACAAATATAGTGATGTAAAACTGATAGATTACGGATTTTTCTATCAAAGAGATAATAAATACAAAGATGATGATATTACTTGGTTTTTAATGGAAAAATAGAATTATGAAGACAATAGCAATAATAACAGCAAGAGGCGGTAGTAAGAGAATACCTCGCAAAAATATAAAAGAATTTATGGGCAAACCTATGCTTGCCTACGCAATAGAAGCTGCATTAACATCAAATGTTTTTGATGAAGTTATGGTTTCTACAGATGATGCAGAAATAGCTGAAATTGCGCAAAAATATGGAGCAAAAGTTCCGTTTATGCGTTCTGAAAAGACTTCAAACGATATGGCAATGACTTATGACGTTTTAGAAGAAGTTATATCGGAATACGAAAAAAAAGGACAACACTATGATAATTTAGCTTGCATATATCCTTGTGTTCCTTTTCTTAAAGGTGACACCTTAAAACAGGCTTATGAAATATTTACAAAAAAAGATTGTGATACGCTGGTTCCGGTTGTAAGATTCTCGTTCCCTATACAGAGAGCATTCAGAGTAGATGAAAACGGATTTGTTCAATACCGAGAACCCGAAAATATGCTTAAACGTTCACAAGACTTAGAACCAATGTTTCACGATGTAGGAATGTTTTATTTTTGTAAAACTGAAGATATGTTAAAAAATAAAAAACTTGTAGGCAACAAAGCTGCCTACATAGAAATGGATGAATCACAAATTCAGGACATTGATAATGATTCTGATTGGAAAATGGCAGAATTAAAATATAAAGTATTACACAATGTATAAATTAGGCTTAAAACTTTGGTCAATAAATACCGATAATTATTTAAAAGAAGCAATAAAGCTTTATAATCAAGGCATTTATGATTATATTGAGCTTTATGTTGTACCTGGCAGCTTAGAACATTTAAGCAAATGGGAAACATTAAAATTTTCATCCTTTGGGGATTCTGCAAGAATTGTCAGGAACGAATTTCCATCCATCGAAGGTGTGGCACGAAGTGCTGGAAACGAATTTCCCTCCCCTGGAGGGGTGGCACAAAGTGCATGTGACGAATTTCCATCCACCGAAGGGGTGGCACGAAGTGCCGAAAACGAATTCCCCTCCCCCGGAGGGGTGGCACGAAGTGCATGTGACGAATTTCCATCCACCGAAGGTGTGGCACGAAGTGCCGAAAACGAATTCCCCTCCCCCGGAGGGGTGGCACGAAGTG
>CAYLHN010000005.1:19505-35061 GCA_964383455.1 uncultured Muribaculaceae bacterium
GTGGCACGAAGTGCCGAAAACGAATTCCCCTCCCCCGGAGGGGTGGCACGAAGTGCCGGAAACGAATTCCCCTCCCCCGGAGGGGTGGCACGAAGTGCCGGAAACGAATTCCCCTCCCCCGGAGGGGTGGCACGAAGTGCCGGGGTGGTTAGAAACACAAAAAACTACAAACAACTGCCCTACAATCCTGATTTAAAAGAAAGAGCAAAAGAATTAAGAAAAGCCGGTAATCTTTCAGAAGTTTTATTATGGAATGAAATAAAGAATAAAAAATTTAAAGGTTTAGATTTTGACAGACAGAAAATTATCGGGAATTATATAGTTGATTTTTATTGTGCATCTCAAAATGTTGTAATTGAGATTGACGGAGAGTCACACGCCGAAAAAAAAGAATATGATTTTAAACGAGATAACTTTTTAAAATCTTTTAATCTCCAAGTTATACATATTTTTGATAGTGATGTTAAAAAGAATTTGGATGGGGTTATGGAATTTTTAAATAACCACCCCGCCCTATCGGGCACCCCTCCAAGGGAGGGGAATGAACACCCCGCCCTATCGGGCACCCCTCCAAAGGAGGGGAATGACCACCCTGAATTTAGCATGATTTTTAAGGATGAGAAACAAGTCCTAAATATTCCATTTATAATCCATTGCCCGCACTTTGCCCACGGGTTTAACCTTGCAAAAAAAGAAAAGAAAGATAACAATAAAAAAATTTTTAAAGAAGTTCAAGAATTTGCGGATGCATTAGAAGCTCCATATATTGTAGTACATGGAGGAATTGACGGTGATATAAGAGAAACTGCGACACAACTTGCAGATTTCAATGAATCGAGAGCATTGATTGAAAATAAGCCATTTGTAGCATTACCAAATAAAATGGGAGGTAATTTTTGCAGGGGATATAACGTTGAAGAGATAAAGATTGTTCAAGATATTTCAGGATGCGGTTTTTGTCTTGATTTCGGGCACGCAATATGTGCTGCAAATTCACTTCAGCAAGAACCATATTCATACATTGAACAATTTCTTCAACTAAATCCTGATATGTTCCACCTAACAGACGTATCAGATATGACATCTGTTTACGATTCTCATCCTCATTTAGGAACAGGACAATTAGATATAAAGAAAGTATTAAACTATATTCCTGATAATAAACATATTACACTTGAAACAGTAAAAAATTCAAAAGATAATGTTGATGATTTTATTAATGATTGCAGTATCGTAAAACAACTTGAAATATTGTAAAAACGTAACAAATACATCATTCAAAAACATTTAAAAATATAGTTAATTTTTTATAATTGCCATGATATGGTTTCACTGAAAATTCAAATATTAACAGATACTTCAAGCTGGATGAATAAATACAACTATGAGCTGCAAAAAAAATTGGAAACAATTGGTCACTGCGTAAATTTAATTCACAAAAAAGATGAACTTACAAATGGCGACATTGCTTTCTTTTTAAGTTGTTTTGAAATAATTCCGCAAGAAAATTTAGCCTTAAATAAGCATAATATTGTTGTCCATGCCAGTAATTTACCTGAAGGTAAAGGATGGAGTCCAATGAGCTGGCAAATTTTGGAAGGAAAAAATGAAATTGCTGTAACACTTTTTGAAGCAATTGAAAAAATGGATTCAGGTGACTGGTATATAAAAGATAAATTAATTTTAAACGGAACGGAATTAATTAGTGAGTGGCAAGAAAAGCTCGGAAATAAAATCGTTTCTATGTGTATTGAATACGTAAAAAATTATGAAACAATCCCCCCAAAAAAACAACAAGGAACTGAATCAATTTATCCGAAAAGAACACCCAAGAACTCAGAATTAGATATTAATAAGACGATTAAAGAACAGTTTAATTTACTGAGAATTGTTGATAATGAAAAATATCCTGCTTATTTTGAAATTGGCGGAGAAAAATATATTTTAAAAATTACTAAAGTTCTTTAGCAATAGTATATATCGTTTTAACCTTGTCAAAATTAGAATTATCTATAATTACCTGTAATTCCTGCTTTAGCACTTTACTGTCCTGCAAATTTTCAAATAGAAATAAATCTTGAATTTTACAAGAAAATATATTTGTAAATTTAACCATCGTTCTTAATGAAGGAAAAGATTTTCCTGATTCAATTAATGCAACTTGCCTTTGATTAATGTCTGCCATTTCGCCAAGTTCAAATTGAGTAAGTTTCAGGTTAACGCGCAACTGCTTTATATGCCTGCCAAATAATATTTTTATTTCATTTTCGTTCATTTAATCTCCTATGTTAATTTTATAAGATATATACAAAGATTAAATGTTTTTATATATTGTAAATGTAGATATTTTATGATATAATATATCAAGTATATGTTATTTTAAATCATATTTTTAATTGTATTACAACATTATAATAAAGATTACTGATGATAAACATAAGATTCGCTAATATTGATGATATAAAAAAAGTATTTGATTTATCAAATGATGATTTAGTAAGAAAAAATTCTATTCATAAAGAAAAACTCGAATGGGAAAGTCATATCGAATGGTTTTACAAAAGAATTGTAAAACAGGACGAACCATTTTACATAGTTGAAGACGAAAACAAAAATTTTATAGGGCAGGTGCGAATTGATAAAAGCAATAATGAATATATTATTTCTGTAAGTATTTTACCAGAATTCAGAGGACAGGGCTTTGCTCCGACAATAATAAAAGAAGCCGTAAAAAAATCAAAGCTTAAAAATATTACTGCTTATATATATATAGATAATGTATCATCTATAAAATCTTTTGAGAAAGCCGGTTTTAAAAATAGCGGCTTGCAAAAGTTTGAATATTATACCAATTCATAAAATTCTATGATAGAATAAACAAAGAAGGTATATATGAAAACATACATAATAGCAGAAATGTCCGCCAATCACTGCGGAGATAAAGACTTAGCAAAAAAAATAATCAAATCAGCTCAAGAATGCGGTGCAAATGCAGTTAAGTTACAAACATACACTGCAGATACTCTCACAATTGACTGCAAAACGGATATTTTTAAAGTTAAAGGCGGAACTCTTTGGGATGATAAATATTTATATGATTTATATAAAGAAGCTTATACTCCTTGGGAATGGCAAAAAGAATTAAAAGAATATGCAGACGAAATAGGCATAGAACTTTTTTCAACACCATTTGATAACTCTGCTGTTGATTTTTTAGAAAGCATTGGAATTCAAAAATATAAAATTGCGGCTTTTGAGGCAATTGATTTTCCTTTGATTAAATACACAGCTTCAAAAGGTAAACCTATGATAATTTCAACAGGAGTTTCCACTTTAGAAGATATTCAAGGGGCAATTGATACCTGCAAATCTGTCGGCAACAATGACATAACAATTTTAAAATGTACTTCTGCATATCCTGCTCTAATAGAGGATATGAACTTAATTACAATTAGAAATATGTACGAAAAATTTGCACCTCAGGGGGTTAAAATAGGTTTATCAGACCACACAATGAATATAGAAACACCAATTGCGGCAGTTGCACTTGGAGCAACCGTAATTGAAAAGCATTTTACGCTAGACCGCTCACTTGGCGGAGCCGATGCTGCATTTTCACTTAATCCTGAGGAATTTTCAGCCATGGTAAAAGCAGTACGCAATACAGAAAAGCTTTTAGGAGATGTAAGTTATGAAGTTAATCCTAAAAATAAAATTTTTGCCCGTTCTTTATTTGCAGTAAAAGATATTAAAAAAGGCGAAAAATTCACCCCTGAGAATATCCGTTCAATTCGTCCGGGCTGCGGATTGCACCCAAAATATTATGAAGAAATAATCGGCAGAACCGCAAAGTGCGACATAAAATTCGGAACTCCTTTATCAATTGACCATATGAGCTTTTAATCGCCAGCTTCCGTTGATATCTTTGTAGACTAAGTCTTTATTTGCATGTCTGTCAACAATTTCGTCAAAGTATTTTTCCGTAATTCCAATAGTTCTGCAAAAATCTCTTTTTGCACATAAATCCAGTTTATAGTCATTATCCTTAATTAAAAGTTCCGCTTGTTCTTTTGACAGAATTCCTTCTCGAACATATCTGCATGCCATATCTGATACTCGCTGAAAACCAAATTTGACAAACTTACACCACAAATGTACAATATATCCTATAGAATCTATTTGCGTGTAATTTTCAATATTTCCGCTTCTTTGCCACTCATTATAGTAATCTAAATCTCTAAATCCGCATTCTTTAGCTATCGAAAGGGAATCTTGAGTACTATACGGGTAAATAGCGCCCATATAAATAATTTTTGTATCATTATCACTTAGCGGATGAAAAATATCAAGTTCCTCAGATGTACCATAATCAAATGCTGCATTTTCACCATAAAATAATAGTTTTATACCCATCATTTTTGCAATTTCAAATGGCTTTTTGTATAAATTTGTTTCAATCCATTTTAAAGGATGAAGTTCATTTTCAAAATCTTCCTTTGTATGCTTAATAAATTCACTGGGATTACATCTAAAAGTAATATGATCACATTTAAAATGTTCAGCAAGATTTTGCCTGTTATGAATTCCCGCTTGTGTTTTTGTAAATTCATCGCAAACAGTAACAAGTAAAGGATTTTTAACACCGTGATTTCTCATTAACCTCTCAACTATCATATGAGAATCTTTTCCGCCGGAAACACCCACAACACACTCATATTTATCATGTGTTTTATTTTCTTTTATATATTCGGTTAACCACTTCTGCCTTTCCTTAAAATTTATTATTTTCTTTTTTTCCGCATTAATACATGCCAGACAAACTCCGTCAATATCCTTAAGTCCGGGTTTTGTACCGAGTATAAAACCACATTTTTTACAAAATTTCATATCCTTGTCACTCTTTGAATTTATTTTTCCATTAAAAACCATGTAGTATCGCCACCTTTAAAATTATTATCTCTTCTGTAATTAAATCCGTAGTCTATTAATTTCACATCACGATATTTATCCATAAATTCCCCTGCAAAATCCCGTTTAAATAATCGGTCCTGAATTCCCCTGTAATTAACTGTTACAGGAGTCGGATTGTAATATTCAGCAATTACAATGTATTTGTTTGAATATTTATACAATTTTTCGTAGACCGTTTGTAATTCCTCTGGATTTATATGAATCAAAACACCCTTTGTAAAAGTTAAATCATATTTTTTGTCTGATTTAAAATCAAAAACTGATTGATTGTATATATTTTTTTTAGATAAAAATTTTGACAAATATGTATCACATGCCGTTTTATTAATTTCGACAGCTGATACTTCAAGATTTGGCAGCAAAACTTTCAACGCTTTTAAATTTGCCCCTATATTTGCACCGAATTCTACACATGACTTTATACCAATTGTTTTATTTATAATATTTGACCACTCGTAAACATTCTTTGGAACAAGTTCTTCATATGTATTTCTTTCAACATATTCAGTACCGAATTCACCTGCCCAAAATTCCTCTTGTTGAGTTTTATACATTTTAATCAGTTTCCTTTCTTTAAACAATTTATGATATTATATATCATAAAAACAACATTTATGCAATATATTAAGTCATACAATAAGATATTTTAATAATAAATACCTTGTGTTATAATCCATATAAGATGTATAAATCGTTAATTATCGGTGCAGGAAATATAGCAAGCGGATTTGATGATATCACAAATTCATCAGTCCTTACGCACGCCCACGCATACATTAATAATCCTGAAATCGAGTTATTAGGTTTTTATGATACTGATTACGAAAAAGCCCAAAGTGCAGCAAAAAAGTGGGGTGTAAAAGCGTTTAAAGAACCTGTTAATGCTGATATTATAAGCATTTGCGTACCGGATGAATATCATGCTGAAACCCTTTTGAATGTACAAAATTTACAACCTAAATTAATTTTTTTGGAAAAACCTGTTTGTACAAAAAAAGACAATCCTGAAATTTTAAAAAACATTAAAACACCTATTTTGATTAATTACTCAAGATGTTTCAGTAAATCTTTTCAAGAACTGGCAAACAGAATAAAATCAAAAGAATTTGGCTCATACGAAAACGGTTTTGGTTTTTATGGCAAAGGATTTATACACAACGGTTCTCATCTGATAAATTTGCTGAATTTATTAATAGGAAAAATTGAAAAAATAGATTTTAAAAATGAAATCAATGATTACTTTGAAAATGATACATCCAAAGAAGCTTTTATAACATTTAAGAATGGTAAACAATTTACAATGATTCCAGCAAATTGCAATAACTTTACCATTTTTGAATTTGATATTATTTTTGAAAAAGCAAGAATAAGAATGGTTAACAGTGGTTTTGAATTAGAAATATACAAAGTTCAGGACAGCGAAAAATATACCGGATATAAAAATTTGATTTTAAGTGAAAAAATTACAACCGACTTGGATTTTGCAATGTCTAATGCTGTTCAAAATATTGTAGATTATCTTAATGGTAACGCTGATTTGATGTGCACTCTCAATGATGGACTGGAAGCAGTAAAATATGGCTAAACTACTTTTCTATGCCCACGACCCGGGTGGTGCAAATGCAATAAAACCTTTAATAGAACCGCTAAAGCAAAGACATAACGAAATTTATGTTTTTGGCGCAGGACCTGCTTTAAAAATATTACCTGATATTACTGAATTTAAAGATAACACTGATGATTTAATAACAAAAATAAAACCTGATTTTGTTATCACAGGCACAAGCTCTGCAAATATTACAGAAAAGAAACTCCGAAAATCAGCAAAAATAAACAATATACAATCAATGGCAATACTTGACGCCTGGATTAACTATAACAGATTTACACCATATTCCTGCAAAGATTTAAGTATAAACAAAAAATACGGAGAACTTGATTATTTACCCGATTATGTAATTGTTATGGACGATTATGCCAAAGAGCAAATGATAAAAGAAGGTGTCCCTGAAAATGTTATTTACCCATTGGGCAATCCGCATTTTAAATTTATAAAAGACAATTTTGAAAATTTAAAAACTGAAGATTTAAGAAAAAATTTATTAAACGGAAAAGAAAAATTGATTTTATGGGCATCTGAATGCTACATTGAAGATTACGGACACGGAATGGAACTGGAATGTTTAAAGGATATTGTTGACATTATTCCGAAAAATTTTCAATTAATTGTAAAACCACATCCAAGAGAAAAAGAAAATAAATTTGATGAGTTTAAAAATATAAAAATTGTAAGAGATAAAACATCTGCAGAACTTATTAAATGCGCAGATTTGGTAATATCTATGACATCAATGGTATTAATTGAAAGTATTATTGCACGGAAACCAAGTTTGAGCTATCAAAAAAACGAAACAGATAAAAATAAATTTATTTTAACAAAAATGAATGCAATTCCATTTATTAATGATAAAATAACATTGAGAAACAGGTTACAAGAACCGTTCAAAACGTCAGATTTTAAAATAAAATTTGATGCAACAAATAAAATAATTAAATTTATTGAGGAAAAATTATGTCAAAATTAGCAATAAATGGCGGAGAAAAAGTAAGAAAATCAAAATTTCCGGCCTATAAACCGATAGGTAAGGAAGAATTTGAACACACAAAAAAAATCTTTAAAAACGCAATATTTTCAAGATTTTTGGGTTGCTGGCACGATGATTTTTATGGCGGACCGACAGTACAAGCTTTGGAAAGAAAATGGGCAGAATATTTTGGAGTAAAACATGCAATCTCAGTTAATTCCGCAACTTCCGCTCTGTATTGCGCAGTTGGTGCAATAGGAACCGAACCTTTTGATGAAATAATTGTTTCACCATATACAATGTGTGCTTCTGCCACTGCACCTTTGATTTATAATGCAATACCCGTTTTTGCGGATGTTGAACCTGATATGTTTTGTCTCGATGTCAAGTCTATTGAAGAAAAAATTACGGATAAAACAAGAGCAATAATCGTTGTTGATATTCTCGGACAACCTTATAATGCAACAGAAATCAATAATCTTGCTAAAAAATATGGGCTTTATGTAATTGAAGACTGCGCTCAGGCACCTTATGCAAAATTAAACGGCAAATTCGCAGGAACACTTGGTGATATTGGCATTTATTCACTTAACTACCATAAACACATCCATTCAGGTGAAGGCGGCATTTTGGTTACAAATAACGATGAACTTGCAAACAAACTTCGTTTAATAAGAAACCACGCAGAAGCCGTTATTGAAGCAAAAGGTGATAAAGATTTATGCAATATGGTTGGTTATAACTATCGTATGACAGAAATCGAATGTGCAATAGCATATGAACAGCTTGATAAACTTGCACCTTTAGTTGAAGATAGAAGAAAAAATATTACGTATCTGGAAAGCGAATTATCAAAAATTCCTTTCTTAACAATGCCAAAAGTGAGAAAAGGTGCAGAACACGCATATTATCAGCATGCATTTTTATATAATGAAAAAGTGGCAGGAATTCACAGGAACAAATTTGTAGAAGCTGTTTCTGCTGAATTAATGCCTATTGAACTCCGGGAAACTGAGGGTATAAAAATCGGATGTGGTTATGTAAAACCTCTTTATCTGTCACCGATGTTCCAGAACAAAATCGCATATGGTTCAAAGGGTTTTCCTTGGAGTTATGCCGAAAAAGAAAACGGCAGAGTTTATAATTACTCAAAAGGTATTTGTCCCGTTGTTGAAGATTTACACTTTAACAGGCTTATTGCTCATGAATATATGCGCCCCGGATTAACAAAACAAGACCTGGATGATGTAATAAAGGCTTTTTATAAAGTAACGGAAAATATAAATGAAATAAGAGGATAATAATATGAAATATTGCAAAAGATGTTTACAACCTGACACAAGACCGGGAATAACATTTAATGAAGAAGGTATTTGCGGAGCTTGCCAATGGGAAGACGAAATAAAAACAATAGATTGGGAAGCACGTAAAAAAGAACTTCAAGACATAGCTGACAATGCAAAAGTAAAAGCAAAGGGAGCTTATGATTGTGTTATCGGAGTATCAGGCGGAAAAGACAGTACATTTCAAGCATTCTATGCAAGAGAAGTATTAGGCTTAAGACCTTTACTTGTTAATTGCATACCTGCCGATATTACTCCAATCGGTTTCAAAAATATTGAGAATTTAAAAAGTTACGGTTTTGACGTTATTGGAATTGATGTAAACAGAAAAGTTCTTGCAAAATTAATGAAAAGAGATTTTTATAAATACTTAAATCCCGGAAAATGCACAGAATATCCTCTATATGCTTCTGCTTACATTATTGCTGACAAATTTGATATTCCGTTAATAATACAAGGTGAAAACGCAGCTTTAACTCTCGGAGCCTCAGGTTGTCAAGATAAGAGCGGAGATTGCATGAATATAATAAAATCAAATACGCTCAAAGATAATCCGTTTAAAGAATATATTGAAGACGGCATTGATATAAATGATTTATTTTTATACAAAATACCGGTTGAAGAATTAAGACAAAAAGATGTACAGGGAGTTTGGCTCAATTACTATACAAACAAATGGTCTCAGCCCGGGAACGCAGCTTTTTCAATCGGAAAAGGTCTTACAATCCATCCTGAAAATGTAAACCCTTACGAAATAGGAACTTATCGACGATACTCTCAATTGGATAGTTATATTTTACAGGCTAATCAATTATTCAAATATATTAAATTCGGTTTTGGACAAACAACTGATCATGTAGGATACGATTTGAGAGGCGGATATATTACGCGGGACGAAGGAAAATATTTAATAAAAGAACTGGACGGCAGATGCGGACAATTCTACATAGATTGGTTCTGTAAACTAATAGGCATTACACCTGAAGAAATGTATCAACACATGGAAAAATTCCGTGGCGATATGTTTGAAAAAGATAAAAACGGTCAATGGAAACTAAAAAATCCGATATGGGAGCAAGAACCAATTGAAGGCAATCCTAATATTCAGGACATAATGCGAAGATTAGGAATTTAGATATTATTACCATCAATTAAAATATTTTGACCGTTAATATAATTATCTTTTGCTAAAATATCTATAATAACAGGAGAAATATCTGACGGTACCAAATTTCTTTTTAATGATGATTTTCGAGCAGATTGTTCAAGCACAAAAGACGGTAATTCCTCTAAGAATTTTGTTTCAGTTAATACCGGAGATATTGCATTTATCTGTACTTTTCCCTCGTATTCTGCAGATAAAGATTTCATTAGTCCTAAAAGAGAATATTTTGCAATCAAATAATTTGTATTAAACTTTGGAGTATCAAAAATTGCAGAAGTCAAAACAAAAACTATTTTTGAATTTTCTTTTCTCGACATTTCTTTAATAAATCTTTGACAAATTTTATATATTGAATGAACCTGAATCATAATATCTTCTGATAATTCATTCCAATCAGACTTATCAAAACGTTCAGGTTTTAATTTTGCTGCAGGAAAGTGAACAATATGTTCTGGTAATCCTGTTTTTAAAACTTCATCTATAAATTTTTCAGTTGATAAAATATCATTAAAATTGGCTTTTAACAAAAACAATTTATTTCCGATTTTGCTTTTTAAATCTTCAAGCTGATCTGCTGAAGAATTGTAATGGGCAATAATTTTATCATAGTCTTTATGAATATTATTAATCAAGTCTAAGGCCATATCAGAAGATGCACCTGTTATTAATATTGTTTTACTCAATTTAAAACTCCCAATGTTAATTTTGCCTTGCTAACTGTTTTTTCATTAGCAGTTATTTTTGCTTTAACAACAATTCTTTTATATAAATCCTGCTTTTCAATAATTTCACCTGATACAGTAAGTTTATCACCAATATACACAGGTTTATTAAATTGAATATCCGCTTCCTGAAACAGACAATTTTCACCGGGTAAATACACACCTGAAAGAGTTGAATAAAATGAAGCAGTAAGCATTCCATATACAACCTTGCTCTCAAAACCTTTTTCTTTTGCAAAATCAGATTTACAGTGCAAAGGATTTATATCACCTGATATATCTAAAAAAGAAGATTGCATTTTTTCTGTTACTACAACTTCAAAACTTTCTTTATGCCCAACTTCAAGTTCTTCAAAACGGAATTTATTCATTTATTTTTTTCTCAATTAAATCTAACATATCACCAATATTTGCAAGAGCCGTAATATCATTTATATTAAATTTCAAATTAAATTCTTTTTCTATTGCAACTATAAGATTAATTTGTGCCAAGGAATCCCAATCCTCAATATCTGCGGCTGAATATTCTCTTTTAATATTTAAACTTTCATCATCAAATACATCTCTGAATATAGTTTGAAGTTTTTCGAAATTATCCATTTTCTTCTCCTGTAATTTTAATTATATCTTGCTCATAAAAATCTTGTATAACAAATTTATATTTTGATATATTTTCAATTTCTTCTGTTTGTTCAAAGCCCAAATCGGTAAATAAATTTTCTATATAAGCATTTTTAGTTGTTTTTGAATAAACTCCGATAATATTTTTAATATTTAAATTTTTGCATTTTCGTATTAAATAAGCGAAAATTGCATTCTCCAAATTTCTTTTAAATACTCTGCAGCTCATAACCCAATTATCAATAATAAGATTATCATTATCAATCAGACCAACAAATGCACTTATTATACCATTTTTGCCAAATTTATCATCTAATTCAACCGAAAATGCAATTGAATTTTCTGCATTCAGCATTCCAACATCTGTAACAGAATATTTTTTTTGTGTTAAATTAAATTGATTTGTTTTATTAAATAACTGAACAACTCTTTCCGTATTTTTATCATTCAAACCTGAAATACAGGCAGTCATATTTAATGACTTCAGATACTCATTATAATCTGCAAATTTTGTTTCTTCTTCTTTTCGTTTTTGATTTGCTTTATAATATTCAACTCTTTTTTTATCATCATCGGACAAAATTGTACATTCAAAAAATCCGGATTTATCAAGATAATTTTTAAAGTTTTCTATAGATAAAGCCTTGAGAACTTCAACTTGTGGCAGATTTTGCCTTACTTCATCTTGTTCTATCGGACTATCATCAACAAATACCGCACTTTCAGGTAACAGATTTATTTCTTTCAATATAGTTTTAATGTTCTCACTTTTTGGCAGCCAGTTAATTCTTTTTGAAATAAAATCTTCTGATTTTAGGCAATTTTTATCGGAATTTATCCCCTTTAATGCAATTTTTTCATCGTTTTTGGAAACAATATTTAAAATTACACCGTTTTTTGATAATTCTTTCAGATATTGCTGAAAATAAAGATACATTTCGCCCATTGGCGTTTCCATACCGATTTCAATTTTATCTTCTCCAATATCACCTATTATTCCACCCCAAAGAGTATTATCTAAATCAAGCATAATTGTCTTTTTATTTTTGCCATACAAAGATTTTATTATATTTGAGACACTAAAACAGTAATCAGGTATACACGAAACATCACACATATATTTATACATAGCCCAATGTTCCTGATTATGCCATTTTTCAAGCCCTATTGAAGCAGATAAGTAATTAATATCATTAATATAAAAACCTGCATTACTTTGTGCATATTCATACATTTTTGAATTCATAGTATGAATAAAATTTAATCTGCCTGATTTGTCATAAATATCTCTGTTGCCTAAAACTCGATAGTCAGACATTTCAAAATTATTCTGAATAATCTTAAAATTATGAATTAAAAGTTTTTGCCAAATTTCTTTGAAATAATTAAATTCACTATCCGAATTATCCCAATTTTTAATATTTTTACCTGAAGTATGTATAAAAACAATATCAGGATTAAATTCAATCAATGAATTGTCAAATAGGGCATTTTCATAAAATCTGTTATATTCACCCTCGTAAAATTCAGGTTTTAAACCGTTATTTAACAGAAATAATTCAAGTATATTTTTAACATAGCCAATTGTAGAACCTGATAATATCGCAATCTTTATATTTTTGAAACTATCAAACTCTAAAAGTTCTTTTTTTATAGATTTAGAATGTTTTAAAATATAATTTGAATCAAAAGGATAATTTAAACTATCTATATAGCTCATTTTCCAAATATTCCTTTCTTAGCATTGCATAATTTTGAATATCAAGATATTCACCATTTTTATACATTGCCTGACGGGAAATGCCTTCTAATTTAAACCCCAAAAGTTCTACAGCTTTTAAAATCACAGCATGAGTTGTTGGAGTTCCACCATAAATTCTGTTTAAGTTAAGTTCATTAAATCCGTGTTTTACCATTAATTTTATTGATTCCAGTGTATAAATAAATCCATTTGGACTTTTTTCACCAATGATACTTCCTATTTCAGCTGTTCTGTTTATATAATTTATAGCCTGCAAACTTACATTACCAACATGAGAATTGTGTTCTTTTTCAACTACTGCTAAAACAATTTGAGATTTATCGTTACACAACGAATTAATAAAAGTTTTTAAATCTTCTTTGTAAGAAGGGTACCTATGGTGCTGGTTTAAAGCACAAACAGCATCATCATTGAACCAATATTGATAATTACCATCAGCATCTTCCGTTGTTAAAGGTCTTAAATAAATTTTTTCACCATCTAAAAATACATTATTTTTCATAAAATTTAACCCATTGTTTTCTGCTTATAAATATTTTTTTATAAACGTTGTATAAATTATATCAAGAATATCTTAAAAAATATATAAATATCATTAATGCAACAAAATAAAATAATTATTCAACAATTGCGTAAGTTACACGTGTATCAAAAGGAAATTTTTTGAAATTCAATTTATTAAAATTTCCGAAATATTCCAACGCTGCAATTGTTTCGCCTTTATATGATTCAGCTTGAATATTATCAAAAGCAATAACTGCACCTTTATGCATTCTCGGATAAAAATTTTCCAAAGCAACTTTTGTAGGTTCGTACAAATCAAAATCAAGAAATAACAAACTAACAAGTAAATGTTCATTATCTTTTACATATTGTGGAATTGTTTTTATTGCATCACCCTTCACTACATCAATTTTTGGAATATTGTTGAAAAATCTGTTATCATCAAATTCTTTTATACAATCATTTATTTCTTCTTCAATATCAGAAATAGTTGACAATCCGTGTTCTTTTAAATCAGAGTGCTGAATTGAGCCAAGATCTTTTTTATTAAGATTTGGAAAACCTTCGAAAGTATCAAAACCGATTACCCTGCGGCACAAAGTAAAAATATCCATACCTGCGCATAATTTTGCCCAGGCCATTAAACCACCGCCCCAGTGTACGCCGCATTCTATAATTGAACCATGAGTATTTTGAATTAATTTAAACAATTCATAGCGCACCAAAAAACGTGTTAAGGCCTGTCTTGGGACATATTTTTCAAAGTTCATCAATTTTGTATCCATATCATAATCATATTTTTCAATTACGCTCATTTTTTCCCCTTCATAATTTAAAATTTTGTACTCTATTAGTCTAACACGAAACAATGCTCTGTACAATAACTAATCTGTAACGCTCTTCATTATTTGTTTTATAAACGGTCTTATATTATCTTTGAAGATAATAGATTTTTTATCCCAATTTGGAATTCTGTCGATAATTGTCTGATATCTTTTTAATATGATATTTGTATAATGTCTCATCGGATATTTTTGAATAATATCTCCTGCGACTATACAATTTATGCCATATATATACTTTAAAGACATTTCTGAGGATGAAATAAAAGTTATAACATTATCAAAATCTTTTAATAAGTTATTAAAAATTTCTATAGGGTACTTTTTCAAATTTTCCGGAATTTCAAGAATTTCAACTTTTTTTGTGCATTTTTCTTTTATTTCGTTAATAAATATATCATCAAAAGTAGGATGTGTCTTTAGTACTAAAATGCTCTCATCAGAACAATATTTATCAATTATATCTGTATAAACACTTATTTGCTCTTGTTTTGACATTTTAAACAAATCCCTGTCCAAAAGAGAAGTAAGAAGTATTGATTTTTGACAATTTTTATATTTACTTAAAATATAATTTTTATAATCGTTTATTTCATTTTGTATCGCCTCATCATTCTTCACTATATCGATATAAACATTTTTATCTGTTGCTTTTATTGGAATATTTGTTATATCCATTGAATCATCAAACATATAAGGCAATAAAGAAATTATTTCATCAGGTTTTATAATCTTAAAGAAATTATAATCTTCTTTTTTATAATCGCCATAAAAACATTTACCTGTTATTAAACCTGCACCATCCCCGTAAACAACATAGTTTGCTCTCGGATACAAAAATTTTAATGAAGTTATAAGAAGATTGCCCAATTCTTGACTAAAAAATATTTCCGAATATTTTTCGGTTAAATTAGTTTTTTCACGAACATATCTTTTTATAGATTTGACTTGTCTTGTATAAAATTTTAAATAATTCCAAATTGATTTCTCTTCGTTTATTAAAGTCTTAAACAACGGAGGCATTCTATACAATAAAGAAAA
>CAYLHN010000006.1:0-35023 GCA_964383455.1 uncultured Muribaculaceae bacterium
AAATTGCTTTTTTTGACTCATGTTTCTTTACATTTCTTTACAATAATAAAAAAGTCCCTGAAAATAGGGACTTAAGAAAACTTTTTTCGAGAGATATAAATTAGAAGAGATATAAATTTTTACTTAATAATCAGATTAAGCTAAACCGAATTGAGGAACTGCAGATTTAACAGCTTCTTTTTCAGCTTCTTTAACTGATTGATATTCACCTTGTAATAATTGTAATTCAGATTCTAAAGATTCTTTTCTAACATCTAAAGCGTTTTGTTCAGCTTGTAATTGAGCTAATTGAACTTTGTTGATTGAGCTGAAGATACCATCAGTGATACCGTTGATAGCAGTAGCCATTTGAGAACCAGCCATTTGACCAGCTTGAACAGCAGCAGCTGCAGCTTGTCTTTGTTCTTGAGTCCAAGAAGCTTGAGCTTGTTGGCTGAAGTCAGCAGCTAAACCGTTTTGGCTAGCAAAAGCGTTTAATGCTTGAGCAACGCCTTGTTGTTGGATGCCAGCTGAGAAAATGCTCATCATGCTTTTCATATCGCTCATTGATTGTTGGAAATCAGCAACTCTTTTTTGAGCATCGTTATATCTAGCTGTTATAGTCATTAATTCGTAGTTTTTAGTATTAATTTCTCTTTTTAATTGAAGTTTTCTAGCTGCGAATAATAAGAAACCCATTTGTCTGTCCTCTAAATATCTCTCGTACTTTAATAAAGTATTTTTTTTCAAAAAAATTGCTTTTTTTGACTCATGTTTCTTTACATTTCTTTACAATAATAAAAAAGTAAAAAACATGGGAAACCATGTCACATCATGGCTTTCCATGTTTTTATATATATACTACAAATATAATAGTTGTTTATTTAAAGTAAGCCTGTTACAGTAATCTCTTTAAATCATCTGGTCTTGATGAACGCGATAGAGCATCTTCAAGGGAAATTTGACGACTTACATATAATGATTTTAATGCCATTTCAAGCGTTTGCATACCCATGCCGGAATTTGTTTGCAATGCTGAGTATATTTGAGCTGCTTTTGATTCACGAATAAGGTTTGCAATAGCAGGTGTTACAAGCATAATTTCTTGCGCCATAACACGACCTTTTTTAGTTCCGTCAGCTTGTAATCTTGGCAAAAGTGTTTGCGCAAATACCGCTGCAAGCGAAGAAGATAATTGAACACGAATTTGCTGCTGCTGTCCTTCAGGGAAAACGTCAATAATACGGTCAATAGTTTGAGATGCAGATGAGGTGTGAAGGGTACCAAACACTAAGTGACCTGTTTCAGCTGCTGTTAGAGCAAGAGATATAGTTTCTTGGTCACGCATCTCACCTCCCAGTATGATATCAGGGTCTTCACGAAGAGCTGAACGAAGTGCATTTGCAAAGCTTCTTGTATCTTGTCCTAATTCACGCTGGTGAACAACTGATTTTTTTGATGTATGAACGAACTCGATAGGGTCCTCAATAGTCAAAATGTGTTCTGCTCTTGTTGAATTTATGTGGTCAATCATTGATGCAAGAGTTGTAGATTTACCGGAACCGGTAGGCCCTGTAACAAGTATTAATCCTCTTGGTTTTTCAGCAGTTTTTCTTACAATATCAGGCAAACCAAGTGTATCAAAAGCAGGAACAATAGATGAAATTGTTCTGAATGCAGCTGCAAAATTGCCTTTATCTTTATAAATATTAACCCTAAAACGGCTTAATCCTTGAATACCATATGAAAAGTCAAGTTCCCATTCTTGTTCCAATTTACGTCTTTGTTCGTTTGATAACATTGGAAAAAGCAAAGTCTCAACATCGTCAGCAGACAATGGCGGCCTATCCATACGTATTAATTTACCGTCAATTCTCAAAACTGGCGGCAAATTTGCAGAAACGTGTAAGTCACTCGCCCTGCTTTGGACTGTTATTTCTAATAATTCTTCAATAAGCATTACTTGGTACCCCTATAGCTATAATATGATATTACAATAAAAAATTTCAAAGTAAATAGTTTTACAGTAAAAAATTTTAATATATAATTACAATATGAAATATAGAGAGAATGTTAGAAATTTTTGTATAATTGCACATATTGACCACGGCAAATCAACACTTGCAGATAGGCTGCTTGAAGCAACTGAAACAATCAGCAAACGAGACATGCAAGAGCAGCTATTAGATTCGATGGATATTGAGCGTGAGCGTGGGATTACTATTAAATTGAATACCGCAAGAATGAAATATACATCAAAGGGTGGTAAAAATTATGAACTTAATCTAATTGATACACCGGGTCACGTTGATTTTACATATGAAGTTTCACGCTCACTCGCTGCATGTGAAGGTGCATTATTAATAGTTGACGCAACACAGGGAGTTGAAGCACAGACACTTGCTAATGTTTATCTCGCTGCCGAACAAAATTTGGAAATTATTCCTGTTATAAATAAAATTGATTTACCTTCTGCTGATGTAGATAGAGTAAAAGCTGAAATTGAAGAGGTTTTAGGCATTGATGCATCACTTGCTATTCCTGTGAGTGCAAAAACAGGTGAAGGGGTTGAAGAGGTTTTGGAAGCCATAGTTGATTTGGTGCCTCCTCCTGTTGATACATCAGATATGCCATTAAGAGCATTAGTTTTTGATAGTGCATATGATCCTTATTTAGGCACAGTTTGCCTGTTTAAAATTATGGACGGAAGTATTAAAAATGGCGATAAAGTAAGATTTATGGCATCAGGAAAAGAGTACGATGTCGTTGAACTGGGATATTTAACGCCAACAAGAGTGCCATGTGAAAGTTTAACTTGTGGAGATGTAGGTTATTTTGCTGGTTCAATAAAGGAAATTACGCGTTTTGTTGGTGATACAATAACAACAGTTGATAATCCTGCAAAAGAGCCTTTACCGGGTTATCAGGAAGCTCTACCAATGGTGTTTTCCGGGCTTTATCCTGTTGATAATGAAGATTACCACGATTTAAAAGAAGCATTAGAAAAATTAAAACTTTCAGATAGCAGTATAACTTTTGAACCTGAAACATCAAGTGCATTGGGATTTGGGTTTAGATGCGGTTTTTTAGGCATGCTTCACATGGAAATTGCGCAGGAACGTTTGGAACGTGAATATGATTTAGCACTTGTAACAACAGCGCCTTCTGTAGTTTACCATGTTCATACAACTTCAGGTGAAGTATTGCAAATAGATAATCCTGCAAATTTACCGCCTCCTGCACAAAGAGAATTTATAGAAGAACCATATGTAAAAGTTGATATAATTGCTCCAAATGAGTATACAGGAACTCTAATGGACTTAACACAGTCAAAGCGCGGTATTTTTATTAATATGACTTATATTGATAAAGTTCGCGTTAATTTAGAATATCATATACCTTTGAGTGAAGTGATTACTGACTTTTATGATCAATTAAAATCGAGAACAAAAGGTTACGCAAGCATGGACTATGAATTTTGCGATTACAAACGTTCTGAACTGGTAAAACTTGACGTAATGCTTGCAGGCGAAATTGTTGATGCGTTATCTGTTATATGTCATAAAGATAATGCGTTCCATATAGGTCAAAAGTTAACGGAAAAATTAAAAACAATTATTCCGCGCCAGTTGTTTGAAGTTCCGATTCAGGCAGCAATTGGCGGAAGAGTAATAGCAAGAACAAATATTAAGGCATTGAGAAAGAGCGTACTTGATAAATGCTACGGCGGTGACATAACTCGTAAGCGAAAATTACTTGAAAAACAAAAACGAGGCAAAAAGCGTATGAAAGCTGTTGGTAAAGTAGAAGTACCACAAGAAGCATTCATGGCCGTTTTAAGTCTAAATGAGGAAGATTAAGCGTTTAATTTATAGCCTCCGCCATAAATAGTCTCAATGTACTTCTTACCGTCAGAAATTTTATCAATTTTAGAACGTAAATGTCTTATATGCACTCTTATTGTTTCAACATCATCATCTGGTGCGTATCCCCATACATCTTTCAATAACTTTGCAGAAGATACCATATTACCATGATTTTGAAACAATATATTAAAAATATCAAATTCAATTGGTGTTAATTTAGCGACCTTATCCTTGATTTTTACCGAATATTGTTCAGGTAACAATGTTATATCACCTAATAACAATAATTCTTTTGTTGCTAAAGACTCCGGAAGTTGATTAGAACGCTTTAGAAGTGCTCTTACACGCATTTTTAACTCTTCCATATCAAAAGGCTTTACCAAATAATCATCAACGCCTATATCAAAACCCTTGCCCTTGTCTTGAATATCAGAAAGTGCAGTTAACATTAAGATTGGTACATTTTTTATAAAATCAGCCTGTCTTATTCTTTGTGCAACGGTATAACCATCAACATTCGGCATCATTACATCTAATATTATCAGATTTGGAATTTCCTGTTTTGCAAGTGCAAAACCCTCAACTCCGTCATACGCCTGAATAACATCATAACCACTTAGCTTAAGATTTACTTTAATTAATTCATTAATAGCTTTGTCGTCATCTACAACCAATATTTTGTTCATATTAACAATATACTATTAATAAACTTATAAAATTAAAAGTTTTAAAATATATTAACAAATTTTAAGTTTTATATTATTCCAAAATAATTACTACAAGCGTAATTCAGCCATTTGGGTAATATATTTTTTAAAATTTTATAAAAAAATATACAAAAAAAATTATTTTGTTGTAATATTTTATTTGTTAATACAAAATTTATAAGGAGGCACATGAATTGGCAATAGCATCACCGTTTTCATCTATCGACAAAGAAGGAACAAAAAGAGTACATTTGGGCAGACATGTTTTAGCAGAGTTTTTTGAATGTGATTCGAATACTTTAAACAGCTTGTCGATGATTGAAAAATTAATGGTGGATGCTGCACTTGAGTGTGGTGCAACAGTCGTTCAAAAGTGTTTTCATATGTTCAACCCATATGGTGTAAGTGGTGTTGTTATTATTGCAGAAAGTCATTTGGCAATTCACACTTGGCCTGAATTGGGCTACGCTGCAGTTGATTTATTTACTTGCGGTGATAAGTGCGATCCAAAAATTTCTTATGAATTTTTGAGAAAAGCTTTTAATTCAAAAACAGCATCTTATACCGAACTTGAAAGAGGTATATTAGATGAAACAGATATGAAAGTTATGGAGGTTCCTTTTAAAGTTAGTGAACATGCCGTAACTGCAGGAGTATAATAAAATTTTATCAGGGCGGTACGCTGTGGCGTACCGCCCTTTTTTAATATATAATATATCTTATGAATGATGAATTAAAACAAACATTAAAACTTTTGCCTGATTTACCGGGATGTTATTTATATTTTAACAGTGATGGTGAAATAATTTATGTTGGGAAGGCTAAAAATTTAAAAAAACGTGTAAGGAGTTATTTTAACCATTCACAAAAATCTGCAAAAACGGTTCAATTAGTTGCACATATTGAAAAATTAGAATACATTATAACAGATACTGAAGTTGAAGCATTTATATTAGAAGACCAGCTTATAAAAAAACATAAACCAAAATATAATATTTTATTAAAAGATGACAAAAAGTATCCTTATTTTTTAATTACTGATGAAGATTTTCCAAGAATTCTCGTAGTTAGAAAGAAAAATTTAAATCCTGATAAAGGGCATTTTTTTGGTCCATATACTGATGTTAGAGCTATGTATTCAACACTTGATTTTTTAAAAAAATTGTTTCCACTTAAGCAATGCAAGCAGCCTAAATTTAAATCAAGACCTTGTCTATATTATGATATAGGTAAATGTCTAGCCCCTTGTCAAAATAAAGTTAGTTCAGAAGAGTACAAAAAATTAATTGAGCAGGCAGAATTGTTTTTAACAGGTAAACAAGGTGAGTTGTTAAAACAATTAATGTCACAAATTCAAAAATATTCTGATTCTCAACAGTATGAAAAAGCGGCAAGACTTCGTGACAGCTATTTTGACTTACAAAAAACTTTAGAACGGCAAAAAGTTGTCTATGAAAGCACAAAATTAAATGAGGATATTATTTCTATACTGCAAGATAGCGGTATAATTGCTATTGTTATCTTAATGATAAGAGAAGGAAGGTTAATCGACAAAAAGACCTTTGATTATAAAGTTGAAGAAGTTAACAAAACAGAATTTTTTGAACAATTTTTTAAAGATTACTATTCCATGTTAAAGCTTGATTTTCCTGATAAAATTGTTTCAAATGAGCTGGAAAATCTCGGCAACAAACAACTTTATGAAGAATGGCTTGAAATCTTATCAAGAAAAAAAATTAAAATAAATTATGGCAAAACAAAATCGGGTAAAGAATTGCAACAACTTGCAGATAAAAACGCAAAAGATGTTTTAGAAAAAGCCAAAATCCAAGCCTTAATTGATATAAGCAATGATTTTAACGAGGTTGGCTCATATTTGGCTGAAAAATTAAAACTTAAAAATTTTCCGCATAAAATTGAATGTTATGATATATCTCATATTCAAGGTACTAATACTGTTGCCTCAGGCATCTGCTTTATAAACGGAATACCTAAAAAATCTCTGTATAAGAGGTATAAGGTTAAATCAACCGAAGGAAAACCTGACGATTTTCAGTCTATGAAAGAAGTTTTATCAAGAAGATTTAAACGTCTCGGCGAAGAAGGCTGGGAAAAACCTGACTTAATCATTATTGATGGCGGTAAAGGGCAGCTTTCAAGTGTAATGCAAATTGTAAATGAACTGGGTATTGAAGGCATTGATATCGTTAGTTTAGCAAAGCGTGAAGAAGAAGTTTTTTTACCTAATCAATCAAAATCAATACTTATTCCAAGAGGTTCAAGTGCATTATTTTTGATACAGAGAGTTAGAGACGAAGCTCACAGATTTGCAATTACTTATCACAGGAATTTACGTTCTAAACAATTAAAAAATAATTAATAATTTGAAAAATTGCTTTAAAATATATTACAATAAAGATGGGAGATGAATTTCCATGCAATACAAAGATTATTATGAAACATTAGGAGTAAAAAGAGAAGCCACAGAGGCAGAGATTAAATCCGCATACAGAAAGCTTGCTCGCAAATATCATCCTGATGTAAATAAAACAAAAGAAGCAGAACAAAAATTTAAAGAAATAAATGAAGCTTATGAAGTTTTAGGTGATAAGCAGAAACGCCAAAGATATGATAGTCTTGGGGCAAATTGGCAAGGTGGTGCTGATTTTACTCCTCCTCCGGGATATGAAAATTTCAGTTTTAACTTTAATAATGCAGGTGGTCAAGGATTTTCATCATTTGACGGACTAGGTGGTTTTTCTGATTTCTTTAGCTCACTTTTTGGTGACATGATGTCAGGACAACGAACTTCAAATGCCCATCAAAATAAATTTACAGGTTTTGAGGGAATGGGAATGAATTTTAATCAGCCTAAATCCTCTTATACTCCAAAAGAATCATTGGATATGACTAAAAATATCAATGTAACTGTAAAAGATTTATTTGAAAATAAACCAATAAAAGTTTCATTTAAAGAAATGGAAAAATGCAATGCTTGCCCTCCAAATGGCGGATTTTGCACTCACTGCAACGGAACAGGAATTGTTCAAAATAGTAGGACTGTTAATGTAAGACTTCCAAAAGGTATTCAGGAAGGACAAAAAATACGTTTAAAAGGTGAAGGTAAAGAAGATATAACAGGTCAAAAAGGTGATTTGTTTTTGGTTATAAATATAAAAGATTCTAAATACACGGTTGATGGTGAAAACTTATTGCAAGAAATAGAAATAACTCCTTCAGAAGCTGTTTTAGGAGTTCAAAAAGATATAGAAACGCTGCACGGAAAAGTATCTATTAAGATTCCTGCAGGAACTTCATCAGGTCAATCATTACGATTAAAGGGCTTAGGTCTTGCAAAAAAAGATGGAGGATACGGCGATTTAAACGGCAAAATAAAAATTGTTATTCCAAAAATTGTTTCAGAAAAACAAAAGGAATTATATCGTCAAATTCAAAATCTCGAAAAAAGTTCACAATAAAAAAGCGTTTGGAATCATCCAAACGCTTTTTATAAAAATATTTGCAAATTATTCTTCTTTATCACCAAATACGCTGTTTGCAACTTTTTGAGCAACACCATGACCTTTTTGCAATACACCGTGTCCATGCTCTAAAATTGCTTTTGCTATTTTGCCGCCATCTTGAACAAGACCATGACCTTCTTGTAAAACTCCGTGTCCATGTTCTTTAACGTTTTTTGCTATTTTGCCACCATCTTGAACAATTCCATGACCTTCTTGGATTACGCCGTGACCTTCTTCAAAAATATTTTTAACTTCAGTTTCTTGAACAAGTCCATGACCTTCTTGTAATACACCTTTACCGTGTTCGATAATTTTTGGTGCTAATCCGCCTGCAATTTTTTCTGTCATTGATACAATCCTTTCTTTGCTGTATTATAATTCCTATAAGCAATGCTTACTACCTGCCAAAAATACTATCAGAGCCCTTTGCTCTTCGTTTATTTACAACAATTTGACGTGTTGTTTTTGTAAAATCAGTATCGGCGTTATATTGTTCACCATACTTCTTCCTTGCTTCAGCAGCAATTTTTCTGCCGTCAGGAGCAACACCACGATTAGCTTTATCAGCAACTACACTTTTAGAAAAAAGACTCTTAAAACGAAGTTCTTCTGTGATATCGCGTTCTTCTGGAACTTCAGTTTTTTTATTGTTATTGCTAGTGTCAACATTTTTAGGACCTAAATCCCCAGATATACCATTTGTCATATATACCCCTTTCTTGTTTCATTATACTACTTTTATATAAAAACTCATAATAATAATTTTTGCAAAATTTTAACGCTAATTTTACAATTTTTTACATAAATTTAACAAGTTATCTTATTAAGTGTTTTTCAAGCATAACCATTAAAACACTTAAGTCCGCAGGTTTAACCCCGCCAATTCGAGAGGCTTGAGCAAGCGTTGTCGGACGAATTTTTTCTAATTTTTCTCTTGTTTCTGTTGAAATATGTAAAATTTTCGAATAATCAATATCTTTAGGAATTTTTATCTTTTCAAGTTTTCCGGCGTTATCAACTTGAGATTCCTGACGCTTCAAATATCCGTCATATTTCAATAAAATTTCTATTTGTTCATATGTTTCTTTTGGTAAATTTAACTTATTTGCTTCATCATCCAATTCTTGAATAATTTTATATGAAATACTAGGGCGTTTTAAAAGTTCAGACAATCTTATACCTTTATCGATATGTTCACCATATTTTGCAAGTATATTGTTTGAATGTTCATTTGCCTTCAGTTTAGTCTCTTTAAGACGTTGAACTTCTAATTTAATATCTTTTTGTTTCTGTAAAAATCTTTGATATTGTTCTTCATCAAGCAGTCCCATTTTATGACCTATTTCAGAAAGTCTTGCATCCGCATTATCCTGACGAAGTAATAATCTGTATTCAGAACGAGATGTAAGCATTCTGTATGGTTCTTCAATATCTTTAGTAACTAAATCATCAATTAAAGTGCCAATATATGACGAACTTCTTGAAAGTTCAAGCATTTCAGACTTATTTAAATAATTTACTGCATTTATACCCGCAATAAGACCTTGTGCTGCAGCCTCTTCATAACCGCTTGTTCCGTTTATTTGTCCTGCCATAAACAGTCCTTTTACTTTCTTAGTCATCAAAGAATGTGTATTTTGAACAGCAGGAACATAGTCGTATTCAACTGCATAAGCCGGTTTTATAACATGAGCATTTTCTAACCCCGGAAGGGTTCTTAACATTTGTATTTGAACATCTGCAGGCAGACTACTGGAAAACCCTTGAATATAAACTTCATAGGTACTTAATCCTTCAGGCTCAATAAAAATGTGATGTGACGGATTAGATGCGAACCTTACAATTTTATCTTCAATTGAAGGGCAGTACCTTGGGCCGATTGCGTGAATTAAGCCCTGATACATTGGCGATTTATCTAAATTTGCTTTTATTATTTCATGTGTTTTTTCGTTTGTCTTTGTTAAATAACAAGGATATTGTTTTCTAATTGGCCTATCAGGTCTAAATGAATAAAAGCTTAATTCTTCATCGCCATTTTGTAAAATCATTTTTGAATAGTCAATAGTTCTGCTGTCAACTCTTTGTGGAGTACCTGTTTTTAGTCTTTTAACAGTAAAACCTAAATCAAGTAAAGATTTTGAGAGTCCTTTTGCAGGCATTTCGCCAAGTCTCCCTGCAGGATATGAATTCAAACCAACCCAAATTTTTGCCTCTAAAGAAGTGCCAGTAGTCAAAATTACGACAGGGGCAGAATATTGAATACCATATTCGTCAATTGCCCCTATAATTTTATCATCCTTAGTTAGTAATTGAGATATACAGCACTGTTTTAGATAAATATTTTTTTCATTTTGAACTACGTTACGCATAAATTGCGTATATTCTTTTTTATCTGACTGAGCTCTAAGAGCTCTAACTGCAGGCCCTTTTGACATATTAAGAGTTTTCATTTGTAAATATGTTGCATCCGCAGAGATTCCCATTTGACCGCCGAGTGCATCTATTTCTCTTACAAGCGTTGATTTTGCAGGACCGCCAATAGCAGGATTACAAGGCATAAGTGCAATATTATCCATATTTAATGAACACAATAGAACCTTTAGTCCTAATCTTGCGGATGCAAGTGCCGCCTCGCAGCCTGCATGACCGGCTCCAACAACAATACAATCAAATTTATTGCTTAAGTAATCCATAAATTTATTATAATACAAAATTTATGCTATAATTCAATTATGAAAAAGTTATTTTTGTTTATTGCAGTAGTTTTATTTACAAGTCCTGTTTTTGCAGAAGACACTCAATTGTCAGGAGCTGTTTCTTTTGATTGGGCTACAAAAACTCAATTTGAACGTGATGAAAACATATCAAAAGTTAAATCAATTATTTATAGCGATAATTTTATAAAAAAATATCCAAAAAATGAGCTTAAGACTCAATATAAGGATTTTTTAAAGGATAAAGAATATCAAAAACACTATAAAGAAATTCTTGATGGCAAAAAGCAGGATGAAACTGCGCGTTTAGCCGGATTTTTTATGGCAGATGACAGGATTTTATATATGTACGGTTTACAGTATAAAAATGACATTTATACAACGTACTATTATGATGCTTTAGGAAATTTACGATACATTGATAAAATGTCTGAGAATTATCCTAACTTTCCTTACTATTCTCATCAATACAGAATAAACGGAACTCTGGCAGGCTCTATATATTTTACGCAATACGATACTCAATATGTATTTGATAATGGAAAATTTAAAGGGGTATGGTTTAAAGATACAATGTTTAATTCTAAGGCTAAAAAGATATTAACCAGAACAAATTATTAATTATTCAATCCATCTGAAGCTTTCAACATAATCTTCACCCGTAATATCACCATGAATTTCAGCGGCAAAAACTCTAAACAATTTGCTTGAAAGTTCAAGACCAGGAATTTTATTAATACCGTTTATCAGACCTTTATCATCTGTTTTATTTAAATCAACTCCTGGAATAGTATTAAACAAAGTGTTAAGCGATGCATTGCCGATTGGTCCGAAAGGAGTAGCGATTTTCTTTGATAGCCTGCCAAATACATACATGTCAGCAATATAAGTAGAAAGATTATATTCACCTGTTATAAACAAATTTAAATCTTTACCGTTGGTTATAATTTGAATATTATCTGCAATACCATCTTTAATTGAAATAGCGCCTTTGATATAATCAAAATTACCTGTTTTTAACGGAACAACTAAATCGAGAATACCATTTATTGATAAGCCTGTTATACCACTTTTGAGTAAATTGCCGGCTTTTAAAAGATATTCTAAAGAACCTAATTTAGGCATTCTTCCATCTTTAACCTGAAAAGCCGAATAACCGTTCAATGACTTTAGGCATTCTGCTTGGTTACTGCCTTTGCAGGATAGTGTCATCTTACCATCAAGATCCCCATATATTTGACCTTTAATATCAAAAATAGCTTTAGTTAATGAGTCAGCATCTGCATTATGAACATTTAAATCAAAATCATAGTGGTTAGATTTCATATCATACCCCGCTGAACCATTCATTTCACCTTTTGCAAGATTAAATTTAAAATTTTCTACGCTAAATTTTCCATTATTTAATGTTATTAATGCTTCCAGTTTATTTGCATTGAAGTTATTTACATATACATTTTTTGCAAATATAAAGAATTTTTTGATAATTAATTGAGATAAATCAAAATTTGTATATTCGCTTTTTGAGTCATTATCAACTAATTCAACTGAAGAATCATTTAAACTACTTATGAAATTATCAATATTCAAATCCTCTGACTTTAATGATGCTTCGTTTATAATAAAAGGCGGATATAACTTATTCTGTGCATTCGCATTAAGCTCAAAACTGTTTGACAAGATATTTCCGCTAATTTTTGCAGTAATATTATTTGGCATAAATTTTGTTGAAATATCCTTAATGGAGGCATCAATAAACGGAATATTAACATCATATAAATTTAAGCTTCCTATTAGGTTAGGTTTTTGTAAATTGCCGTTTATTGTTAAATTTGAAGTAAAGGTGCCTGTTTTAATTAAAGGCTTGCCAAAAATAATATTAAAGATTTTTGTATCAGTATGTGTATTAGTCAGCACTTTAAAATTTTTAAATCCAATATTTGTTAAATCATTAATATACAAAATACCGTTTGCATTAAGTTGTCGAACATTATAACTGCTAAGAGAATTTTGTATAACTTTATCATATGTAAACGATCTTACATTTAATATTTTATTTTCATATGAAGAATTAATTGATAAATTAATAGGATTTTGTTCTTCTCCAAGCGCAGCTCCCATGTAATAAATACTGGAATTTTTATCAATTTTTACATTAGCTTTTACAACAGGATTATTTAGTTTCCCGGATATTAATGACGTAAGAACAACATCACCCCTAATTTTTACAGGATATATAGCTGAATAATTATATATATAGTCAGCGAATTTCTGATTAAGCCTTGAATACACAGATAAATCTAAATTCGGATTTTTTGATAAATTATATATTTTACCGCCGATAACAGTCCTTGCAGTCCCAATATCGGCATTAATACGACTTAGCTCAAGCAAATTATTTCTAATATTAATTTGACCGCTTATAACTTTTATTGGCAGCTTTAAAGGATTATACACCAAATTAAAATCGTTTAAAATTATTTGACCATCAGCTTTTAATTTATTTATATCGAAGTTTGTAATGTTTCCGTTGTACTGTCCGCTTAATTTTATACTTGAATTTCCTGAATTTTGAGGCAAAACAGTAATTTCCGGCAATTGAATAACTTTTAATAATTCAGAAAATCTAATTTTTTCACAAACAAATTTAATTGACGCAATATTTTTTTCTATATTACCAAAGATTTTTATTTCTGACTTCGAAATTTTAGTAGATAAATCAAGATTATATAAAAAATCATTAAACTTTATTGAACCAAATATATTATTCACAAAAGCAGAAGATTCGTACAATTTTGCTGAAACATTATTTAATGTCAGAACACCCTTAGAATGAACATTTTTTCCTATTTTCATATCATTTATATCAAGTAAATGACCTTTGATGTTCACTGATAAATCAGATAATCCCGACAGTTTATCTATAAAATTCACCCCTTGTGAAAATTCACTAAGCATTTTAGATGTTTTTAATATGTTTAGTAAATCTTCTGCATTTTGATGTAAAAGTATAGCATCAAAGTCAAATTTGCCTGATAAATCACAAGTTCCATCTATATTTACACTTTTACCGTTAACTGTACCTTGCATAAGTTTAAAAGAAGTATTAAAATCGTCAAATGTAAGTATAGAATCTGCATTTTTTAAAACTAATTGCGGAATATCATCAAAATATGTAGTGGCACCTTTTGTTTTAAACCATCCAAACGTATGTGGATTGCGTTTTGTACCTGTAACTCTTAAATCAATACTTCCAAAACCTTCGAATCCCATTATAGGAACAGGTCCAAGCAAAAATCTAAATGCTTTATGAACGGGCATTAATATTCTTTCAGCTTCAGACAAATCAATTAAATCAGTACTTGTTATATGTAAATCAGCGTCTTGTTCACCATAAACGTCTATCACACCCCCTACATTGACTTCTTGTTTTTTGTCGGTTGGAACATTAACTTTCAAATCAAGTTTTTTACCTTTAAAATGTATGCCAATGTATGCATTTTTAGGGGCTTTTTTTATTGGCCTTGCGACATAAGCGTCATCAATAATAATATCGCCATATATAAATGGTTCAATTATGTCATCTTTTATATATACATCCGTATTAACATTCCCATCAAATAGAGCATCTTTAATTACAGAAACACCAATTTTTGCAATATCATCAAACTTTTTTGAATATGGGAGCAATTCAAGAATATTTTCAGCCCTTTGATCAATAAATTTTATATTTATATCAGGAACAGGCTTTCTGGAAGATATATTTTTTATAGCACCTGAAAGTTTACCGTTAAATTTCGGCGTTTTAACAGACAAGGATGGTATACTTAAATTATTGCCTGAAAGTAATGCTGAACTTTTAACCTGAATTTTATAGGGATAAGAAAAAGGTTTATCAAAAACTGAAGCATCACAAGAAAAATTATCTAAAAGTAAATTCGAAATATACTGTTTTTGCCCATTAATGACTTTATCCGAATGTAATTCTAAATCAAGTTTACCGCTAACGTCTTGTATCTTTCCGTTTGAAAAAGTATTAATAAAATTTGAAAAATTTTCAAACTTAAAATTTGTAACTGATGCAGAAACTTCAGGCGGAAAATCGTCTAAATGAGCTTTAAAAGGTAATTTTGTATCAATATTAAAATTAACAACAGAAAAATTATTTCCGGATTTAATCGAAATATCTGATGATGTTTTTAAGTATTTGTTTTTTTTGTATTTTTCAAGATAAAAGTAATTACCATTAATTATTGCATTCTGCATTTTAATTTTATCAGTTAAATTAAATATAAAATTATTGATTATTATTTTTGAATTTGAAATATCAATAACAAAATTTGACGTCTTTAAAAATAAATAATCACCCAGCCCGATTATAAAATTTTTATCAATAAAAACATCCGCATAAATATCATCTGCGCTAAAATATGTAAGATTAAATTTTCCAATTACTAAAGGTAAAATTGAAATTTCCATAACAGGTTTTTCAACAGATAGTGCATCTGATTTGTCTTTGTTTAATATTTTAAAACTATCGGCTTTTATCCAAATTGAAGGAGTATAACCCATCTTAAATGATGGGGATACAAGCTGAATATCAAATCCGTAATTTTTTTTTATATAGCCGGTTATATAAGGATTTAGTTTATTTAAATCAATAATTGCAGGAATTGCAAGATAATAAAAAGCATACAAAGCCACAACAATCAAAATTATTGTAAGAATTTTTACCCTTTTCCCCATACGATGATTATACAATAAAAAGCTGAATCTTCAATATTTTATGACTTTTTAACTAAAAATTTAGCCACACCAACCCCCATTGACATACAACTCGGTATTATCCTTAATGCAGCTTGAGCATAAAAATCGGCAGACAAGCACCTTCCTGCAACATACAAATTGTCAATATCATCTGATATTAAAGCTTCTAACGGCAGCTGGTACTCTTGTAATACAGACTCAAGTTTTGAGGAATCCTTTTTATTTGAATGTACATCAACAGGGTAATCAGATGTAACAACCGGATTATCAAACCTTTTACCATTTTTTAAATCTTCAATAGTGTAAATATACTTTCCCTTAATCCTTCGGCTTACCCTAACACCTAAAGAATCAGCTATATTCGAGATATAAGCATTTTCAAATCCGGGAAAATAAATTTTACAAAATTTTGCAAGCCGCAAAATTGAACCTCGACCCATTTGTAGTGCTTTTGATGCTAAATTTACATCAAGTACATCAATATTTTCTTCAAAATAAATGCGTGGACAGTTGAAAGCAAGCGTATTAGGCATTCCGGGAACTGTAAACACTTGAAAGTAGTTTCTATCCTCATTTTTGAGGATTTTTTTATCTACTGCATCGTCAAAAAGCGGTGACAATGCCCATTTTGCCCCCTTATCCCATGTATAAGCAGTTGAAAGATGAATCTGTCCATCACATTCATAAGCTGTTGTAACACTTCTATCAGAATCAAAATCTAATAACCACTTAGAAAAAAGTTTTAAATCAACTCCGCTCATTAAAAATCTTAAATTTACGGGCTGATTTTCCTCTTTTTTATTTAAAAATTTGCAATTTGATAAAAAACCAATATCACAATTTCCTGTTGAATCTATTACACATCTCGTTTCGATAGGTACCGATAATATGTTATCATTAATTTCTAACGATTTGATATTTCGATTTGATATATTTACTTTTGTTACAAAAGAATTAAATAAAACTTTTACTTTTGCTTTATTCAACATCTCATCAAGTACAATTTTTGCAATTTCCGGATTAAACCAGCCGATATTGCCGTCTGAGTATGTAATAGCCGCACCGTATTGTTTCATTTGCTTTATAAACTCATTCAAAAAGTCATTATTTATTGAGTTTCTAGAAGTTTTCATCATTGGAGTTACAAGTGAAGAGGTCATTGTACCGCCAAGAAAAGAATTTTTTTCAATAATTAATACCTTTTTCCCCGACATCCCTAACATGTAAGCTGCAGCACAACCTGCAGTTCCTCCACCTGCAACTATAACATCATATTTCATTTATTTTATTCCTTTTTATATATTGAGTAGCTGACATCAAATTACTTTTATTTAGTTCTTCTTTTCGTAAATCTAAAATTTCTTTATTTGAAGATTTACCGGTATAATCATGATAAACAATTCCTGAATTAGTATTTAATAATCCAAGTTCATAGTCATTTAGAAAATAAACAATAGTATTTTTATTTTTAGAGGCAACTGTACCTGTAAATTTATTTTCATTTTGATTAAAAATTTTACCTACATAAAAATTATTTTTTAACATAGCGTTTCTAACAGCAGAAGAACTAGTATAAGTTAAAATAACACCATCATCATTCAAAATTTTATACAATCCTTCAAAAAATTCATAAGTCCAAAGAGAAGGACATTTTGATGGCGTAAAGGCATCGAGAAAAATAACATCATACTTTTTACCAGCCTTCAAAACAAATTGTCTTGCATCATTTGTATGAAATTTTAGGTTAATACCTGAATTATCTAGTGCATTTAGTTGATTTTTATATCTACACGATAGATACCGATAATATATATTATGTAAGAAGGTCGATTTATTTTGGCAAGAGGATAAATTATACCTATAATTTTGATAAAATTTCATAAAATCGAGCATATTTTCATCAATAAATTTCCGATTTTCTGTTTTGATAACAAATTTTTTGTAATTTTCCAAAATTGAATCATAACCAAAAATATCAATTAAACTTTTTAGAATAATAAAATTACAATCTTTTGATAAATTATACATTCTTTTACTTTTACAGTTACTATTTATCGATAAATACTTATCTATTTTTTTTATACCGGTAAATTTTTTATTTGATTTTAAATTAGGATTATATTTAAAAAATGGCGAAAGCATCATTAAATTTTCATTTGCATCAACCGCATCAACGTTAATAACGTATTTTGATATTTTATCTTTTAAAAAATCATTTTTGTTTTTATTATTTTCTTTTATAAATGTTTTGCATTTTTCAAATTCACCTTGATTCTCTGAGTCATTATTTTTTAAAAAATCATATCTGGCAGATTTTTTTAATTCAGTTTTATAATTTTTTTTAAAAAATAGTTGCAAAATATTATTGGTATATACCGAATAGTTATATTTACACATTAAAATATTATCAGTATGTATCGCTTCGATATTTTCTGCATGGTTATGAAAATTTTTAATTTTTTTTTGAAAAAAATTTTTTAAAAAATAATTTAAAAAAGTTTTTGAATTATAACCTATGCCGTAGCACATATCTAAAACATTAATATATTTTTTATTTTGAAAATAATTATAAAAGTCTACAGGCAAAATAAACTTATCGTAAGCTTCTGACAGTGCACCATACACCGAGTGATAAATATCATTATCACTTTTACTGTAGAGCCCAACAGAGCCATCTTGTGTAAAAAACGGTATAAAGTCCTCCATATGGACATTATAACCCACTTTTGGCAATCATGAAAATATTTAAAAATTGTTTACATATGCCTTACAGAAGGATTTATCAACATTTCAGCAAGCTTTTCAGCGCCTTCAAAATGTCTTTTAGAAAGAATTTCTGCGGCTTTTTCTTTATCATAATCGACCAATACATGTTCTATTGCAATTTTACCGTTTAAAATATCAGCTATAACATAGCAAGCCTGAGGGTTTTCTGTAAAAGGTCTTCCAACACTTCCGTCATTTACAACAGTAATTTTTGAATCAGTTTGATATCCGCATGGCATATGTGTATGACCGCAAAATACAACATCAGCATCGACATCACTAACAATTTCCTCAATTTCTTCCATTTTCATATTTGGAAATATATTTTCATTGTTTCTTCTTGGTGAGCCATGAACAAATAAAAGTTTTAAATTATCAACATTTATGCATTTATTAACAGGTAAATTCCTCAAATATACTTTATTCTCAGCTGAAATTTCAATTACATCTTGTTCAAGTGCATGCGCCATAATTGGTGCATTTTCATAAACTTTATCGAATACATCCTGTGTAAAATAAGCAATCATTTCATCTGTATTGCCTTGAATAACAGTCCAATCCTGCGTTTTAATAAAATCAATAGCTTTATTTGGTTCAGGACCTGCCATAGCTAAATCTCCAAGGCAAACTATTCTATCAACATTTTTTGTTTTTATACTATCAACTACAGCTCTCAAAGCTTGCATATTTCCGTGTATATCAGATAAAACTGCTAATCTCATGTTCTCTCCTTAATGTTTTAGTGATATTATTATTTTATGATAAAAAGACATAAAACAAAACAAATTTCTATAGGAAATGTAAAAATAGGCGGAGATGCTCCTATTTCTGTTCAATCTATGTGTAATACTGATACACGAGATGTTAAAGCAACTCTAAAGCAGATAAAAGAACTTTCAAATGCAGGCTGCGAGATTGTAAGACTTGCAATTTTAAATAAAGACGCGGCAGAGGCTCTTAAAGATATATGTAAATTGTCACCAATACCTGTTGTCGCTGATATACATTTTGATTATAGGCTTGCAATTCAATCAATAAATAACGGTGTTTCTGCTCTAAGGCTGAATCCCGGAAATATTGGTAAACGTGAAAATGTTGAAAAAGTTGTAAAACTTGCAAAACAGCAAAATATTCCGATTAGAATAGGTATAAATGCAGGTTCATTAGAAAAAAATTTAAAAGAACTTGATATTTCTCTTGCAGAAAAAATGGTTAAAAGCGCTGAAAGTCACATAAAAATACTTGAAGACCTAGATTATGGAAATATAAAAGTTTCATTAAAATCTTCTGATGTTATAACAACAATTGAAGCATATAAATTATTTGCAAATAAATACGATTATCCGCTGCATATCGGCTTAACCGAAGCAGGTACGCTTAAAGGCGGATTAGTTAAATCTTCTGTTGGTATCGGAAGTTTATTATCGCAAGGAATCGGCGACACAATAAGAGTTTCGCTAACAGAAAATCCGATTGAAGAAGTTCATGCAGGATATGCAATTTTAAAGGCATTAAACTTACGAAAAAAAGGCGTAAATTTCATATCTTGTCCAACATGCGGTAGAACTCAGATTAAGTTAATCGAATTGGCCAAAAAAGTCGAAGAAAGATTTTCAAATCTGGATGCTGATATTACGATTGCAACAATGGGATGTGCCGTAAACGGTCCCGGGGAAGCATCACACGCAGATTTTGGCATTGCAGGCGGTATTGGAGAGGGATACATATTTAAAAAAGGCGAAATCGTTTCAAGGGTTAAAGAAGAAAAGCTTTTGGATGAACTTGAAAAAATTATAAAAGAATCACTTAAAATGTAAATTAATTGTAAATGATTGGAAACTTTATAATATTTTATGTAATATATTATTATTGGAGGAAATCATGAAATTTAAAAGTTTTTTAGTTATATCAGCACTTTTTGTAACGTCTATACCTGCATTTTCTTATGCGGTTACAGAAGAATTAACATCGCCTGAACAAATGATTAATTACAATTATTCAAGTTCTATAGCGGATTATACACAATTAGTAAAAGCACAAAATCAAAATAGAGAATATAAATCAGGACGATATAAACCGAACTCTGTATGGAAAAGAATTTGGGTTTATCTTGATCCCGGTGCTGATGATGGTCACTTATTGCAGCATGATGTTAAGCCGGAACATTCTTGGCAAGATTGGTAGAATTTCTGCTCTATAAGTTATATGCTATAAATTTACAAACTTCGATAAGTGCGGAAGGTGTAATTCCTATAAGCACAGTTATTGCTGCACAAGTATAAAGAATTACAATAGGAGATGACGCCTTATGTGGTAAAATCTCATTTGCAATTGTTCTGTTTTTTTCAAACATCAATCGCACAATATTTGTATAGTAATAGCATGAAACTGCAATTGATAAAACTATAACAAGTAAAAATGGTATGAAAATTGAACCTGATCTAATTATTGCTGAAAAAAGATATAATTTTGCAATAAAACCTGATGTAATTGGGAATCCTGCCAATCCTAAAATACATATTGCAAAGGCTAGTGTGAACATCGGATTAGAATACCCAAAGCCTCTGAATTCATGTATTTTGGATGAATAATGTGAATTTTCAAGAACAATAACAGCAGAAAATACACCTATATTCATAAACACATACGTTACTAAATAAAACAATACTGTTGATAGATTATAGACAGACATTAATGACAATACAAAAAGCATATATGATGCATTGGCACTTGAACTACAAGCTAGCACCCTTAATATGCTTTTTTGTCTAAGAGCCAGAATATTTGCCCATAAAGCTGTAATCACAGACAATATAATTAAGACAAAAGGTAGTTCAAAAGAATAGCCCACAACAAATGCAAGTAATTTTGAAAGCACGCCAATGACGGCAATTTTTGGAACAGTAGAAATAAATGCGCTCACAGATGTTGCAGAACCCTCATAAACATCTAATATCCAATTTGCAAAAGGTAAAATTGCAAGCTTAAACAAAAGTCCCATGACAATAAAAATTATTGATAATGTATAAATTACAGATGGATTATTTTGCATAAAATAATCATTAATACCATTAAAATTTACAGTAGAAGATAAACCATAAAGATATGAAACGCCAAACAGATAAACAGATGTTGCAAATCCGTTTGTAATTAAATATTTAAAAGAAGCTTCTTTAGAAAGATTTCCTTTTTTATATGCAATTAAGAAATACATTGAAAAGCTTAGCATTTCTAATGATATTGTTAAAGTCAAAAAATCATTGGCAGACACAACAAACATTGAACCTAATACAGCAGTAAGCAACAATGCATAAAATTGAAAAGTTTTATGATTTCTTCTTGTAACATTTCGTTTTGACAGTAATACAATAATCAATGAACAAACCAATATAAGAGCCTTAGTAAAAATCGTAAATGTATCAGACATTAAAGACTCGTTAAAAGCATAATAAATCGGTTCGGATTGCAAATATTTTAATGAATACAAAGCAGCAGATATTCCAAAAATCGAAATCCATTTTGATAATTTGTGAAATTTTACATTATAAAAAGCAGAAAAGATTACTAAAACAACAACAGTTATTAAAAGCATTAATTCCGGCAGCATTGCATTTGATATGTCAGATAAAAAATTCATATACTATCCCCCAAATGACTCAACGATACTTTCTAGGGTAAAAGTAAAATTACTTAACAATACCATAGGAAATATCCCAAATATAATAACTATAACAGAAGAAGAAAATAAAATAATGAATTCATGTACTGTCAAATCCTTTATCTTTTTCCATCTTTCCAAAATTTCACCATAAAAGACATTGTGAATAAGCTTCATAACATAACAAGCAGACAATACAATAACAAATACTGATAAAATCGCTATAATTTGCATCAGATAGTTATAAAATATTGAAGAAATGTAAGCCCCATAAAAAGCTAAAAATTCACCGGGGAATGACATTAAACCGGGAAGTCCAAGTCCTGCAAGTAAAATAATAATTGAAAATATCGATAATCTTGGCATTAATTTTATTAATCCCTGATATTGAGAAATCTCTCTTGTGCGTGTTCTTCGGTACAAAATTCCTACAATAAAAAATAATGCAGAAGCAATTATTCCATGTGAAAGCATTAATAACAAAGCCCCTGCCATGCCCAAAACATTAAGAGAACAAAGACCTAAAAGCACAATTCCCATAACAGAAATACTCGAATATGCAATAATCTTCTTTATGTCTGATTGATTATATGCTTCAATCGCTGCAAAAATAATATTTAAAAATGATAAAACCAATACATAAGGCAAAATAATCAAAAAAGCGTCAGGTAAAATTTGAATGTTAAATCTTATAATACCATAAGCTCCCATCTTTAAAAGTATTCCTGCTAATATCATACTTACAGGAGCTGCCGCATCAGAATGAGCATCAGGAAGCCAATTATGAAGCGGAATTAACGGCAGCTTTACGGCAAACCCCATAAAAATAAGAACAGACGCAGCAACCTGCAAATATACAGGCGCAGAATCATAATCAAATATCAAATCATCAAGATTAGCCGTCAAAACACCTGTTGATATAAAATTAAAATTATACAACATCAAAAAGCCCAGTAACATAAATAGACTGCCAATAAAAGTAAATAGCAAAAATTTCATTGCAGATTTTTTACAATTGCCAGTCCCCCATAAACTTATTAAAAAATACACAGGGATTAATTCAAGCTCCCAAAACATAAAAAACGAAAACATATCTTTAGAACAAAAAACTCCAAGAACCGCCGTTTCAACTATAAACATTAATGCGTAGAATAATGCATGTTTAGAACGGATAATTCCCTTACTTGCTATACAAGAAATTAAAAATAAAAATGAAGTAAGTATAACTAAAAATATTGAAATACTATCGACACCAAACATCAAATTAATTCCTAATGAGCCCAACCAAGGCTGAGACATAAATGTAAGTTCAGTATCAAAATTGCTTGATAGATTTGTATTAAAAAATATAAGAAACAATAGAGAATACAAAAAATGTGTTCCTGCAAAAAAATTAGAAACTCTTCTCAAAAATACATAATGTCCCTCATTCACAGGTATCAGTAAAAACAAAGCCATCAATAGCGGAGAAAAAATTAATATTTTTAATGATAACATACTCATTACTGCACCTCAGATAGATAAATAATTAATACATATACTAACATTACGCCGCCAAATCCAATCATTAATATAAATAAAGAATAAGAAAGGTAACTTTGTACATTGCCGGTCTGCATTTTTGAAAATGTTAATGCGCATAATCTGGAAAATAAAGATGCTGCATAAACAATTCCTTCAAATACATATTTTTCAATAAAATGAATAATTCTTGAAATTCGATTAAAGATAAAAACTACATAAGAAATTATATTCTCAACATAAAAAGCATTAAAAGAAATACTGTATATCAAATAAAGTTTCTTTAATTTAATTTTATTATTATAGAAATATAATGCTGATAAAAATGCTAAAAACGCTATAAAATATGTAAGCAAAGTTAATATCCAATTACCTGATTTAGGTAAGACACACCATATTAAAATAACAAATAACGCCATTACAGCTGAAATTACAGTCATCATTTTAGGAATATTATTATTAACGAACTTGTAATTTTTGCCGCCTTCAAAAACATTTAAATATAACCTAAACAGGTAATAAACCGTCATAAATGCAACAACAACAAACAAAACAGCGTATATATAGTGCTTTGACTCAATAAGCCCTGCCAGTATCATTTCTTTTGAAGAAAAGCCAGAAAACAAAAGGCCTGAAAGTGAAAATACACCAATTAAAAAAGTGTACGCACACAAAGGGAACTCTTTTCTTAAACCTCCCATCATTTTTATATCTTGTGTATTATTTAAGGCCTTTATTATCACACCGGCAGATAAAAAGAGCATAGCTTTTGCAAAAGCGTGAGACGTCAAATGAAATAATGCAACAGTTGCAGAACAGCATCCTATTGCAAGAAACATTAATCCTAAGTGAGCATTAGTAGAAAATGCCAAAACTTTCTTTATATCTTTTTGAGATAAAGCAGCAAATGAACAAATAATTGCAGTAATAATACCAATTATGGAAATTAAATTTAAAATAAAATCACTCAATGAAAATAACGGATATAATCTTATCAGCAAAAATACACCTGCAGCAACCATTGTAGCAGAATGGATAAGAGCACTCACAGGAACAGGACCTTTCATTGCATCAATTAACCATGAATGAAGAGGAAATTGTGCAGATTTAGCAACTGCGCCGCCTAGCAGTAAAATACACACAGTAATAAACATTAAATCAGACGTACACCCAAAAATTTGAGCTGAAAGATAAGGGATTTCCGAAAATGGTAAAGATACTGATGTTGTATTATTTAGTGTTGAATGAATAATTCCGGAAAATAAAATTATCCCGCAAAGCAGTGAAAAATCACCTATTCTATTTATAATAAATGTTTTTTGGGCTGAAACAGAAACAGAAATATCATTATACCAAAAACCAATTAACAAATAGCTTGAAATTCCGACCAATTCCCAAAATACATACATTTGAAACATATTTTGGCTCAACAATAAACCAAATATAGAAAAATTAAAAAATTGAATTAACCCTAAAAATCTGATATATCCTTTCTCATCCTTCATAAAATAAAAAGAATATATTAAAACTAAATGCGAAATTATCGCTGTCAAAAGTAATAACCAAGCAGATACACCATCATAATAAATTCCAAAATTAAAGCTATAGTCATAAATTTTCAAAAAGCTAAATGTATCTTCATATATGTAACCTTTATCGACAACAGTTTTTATAAATGCGCAAACAGCAAATATAAAACAATATATTCCTGATAATACAGAAACAGTATTAACTACCTTTTTTGAATTAAAAACTGCAAAAATTTTTCCAAAAAGAAAAATCATGGATATCCATAAAGGCATTAAAATTACTGTATAAATATTTTCAACAAAAAAATTCATCAGCCTTTTAACCCCTTATATTTATCAATATCAATACTCTTTCTTTCTTTAAACATTAAGTAAAATATAAGTAACGCAATAGCTGTTTCAACTGCACCTATTGCAATATAAAAAATTGAAAAGCAGAAACCATGTAATTTTACCGCATCATGATATGATGCAAATGCAATAAAATTAAGATTTACGGCACATATCATAAATTCTAAACAAATTAGAATTTTAACTACATTTTTGCAAATTATTACGCCTAATGCTCCTATTAAAAACAAAAACAGAGCAAATACTAAATAATGATACAAACCTATGTTATATACAAAACTATCCACGCTTTTTCTCCCTTGAAACATTTAGTACCGAAATGCCAATAACAAGAGTAAGTATAATCAGCGCAAATAGAATAAGTGAAACACTATAATCAACATAAAGTCCCTTTGCCACAGCAATTAAAGAATCATAACTTCCTATAATATTTTTAGAAGGATTAAAAAATCCAATTAAATTTTTATTAAAATTTAGTGCAAATTTAACTGAATACCAAAGAATCATAAACAAAAGCGATGAAGAAATCAGTGCTATAAAAAATCTCGGTGATAAAGACAAGTTAATTGAAGAATTTTCAATATGAGAAGTATGCATAATTGCAAACAAAAAGATAATAGGTACAGCTGCACCATAAACAGCAATTTGCATAACAGCATTATAATCAGCGCTTAATGAAAAAAACAACCCGCCGACACTAAAAAAAGCTATAACAGCAAATAACAAAGAATAAAGTATATTTTTAGACAAAACTGAAAGCATGGCAAAAATTAGCACCAAAGCTGCAAATCCATAAAATATTATACTTTTAATTATCTCTGTTTCGTTCATTTTACCTAAATTTATTATGCAACCTACAAATCTGAATTTAAAGTGTTTATTTCGATATATAAAGATGACTTTTTGTCTGAAGCAAGTTCATAATCCTTAGACATATAAACTGCTTGTTTTGGACAATTGAATGCACAATTACCGCAAAAAATACATTTTGATAAATCGAGTTTATAACTTAAACTATTATCCTCATTTTTATCTATAATTACAGCATTTGCAGGACAAACCTTTTCGCAGATTTTACAATTAATGCATTTTTCATAAGACCATTTCGGAATACCTCTAAATCTTTCAGGTAAATTTTGCCTGTCTTCAGGATATTCTCTGGTTACAGATTTTTTAAATGAATGTTTAAAAACAGTAATATGACCAAGAATCAGCGAAAGTATATCATTAAAAAATTTCATCTTATTACCTCAAAATAATATTTTAAAATTAATATAAAAATAAAATTTAATATAGAAATCGGAAATAAAAAATACCAGGAAAACTTCATTAATGATTGTGAAGAAAGCCTTGGCAGAGTTGCTCTGATTAGCATAACTCCAAAAACTAAAAATAAAGTTTTAAAGACTAACCAGAAAACTTGTTCAAAATAAATTAGCGCAGATAAATACTGTGAATTTTGAAATATAATTTCTGAAATATATTTTCCTGTTAAAGGCAAAAAACCTCCAAAAAACGTAATAACTATAAAAGTACACATTATAAACATAGAAGCATATTCAGCAAGGAAAAATAATGCAAATCTCATTCCTGAATACTCGGTATTATATCCGGCAACCAATTCACTTTCTGCCTCAGGTAAATCAAACGGACACCTATTTAATTCGGCAAGCATAACAACAATCATAATTAAAAAGCCGACTATACACGGAAAAACATTCCAATTTAGCATTCCTAAACTACCTGATTGTGCAAATACTATTTCTTTTAAATTTAAAGATGATGATAAGATACAAACAGAAAGCACCACAAACATTAAAGGCAGCTCATAACTGATTAACTGCGCACCTGAGCGAACTGCACCAATTAAAGAAAACTTATTATTAGATGCAAAACCTGCAATTAATATACCAAAAACAGGCATTATAGCAATCGCCAGATATAAAACTAAACTTACAGAAAAATTCATAAATACAAATTCAGATGAATATGGAATTATACCCCATAAAATCATAACAGGTACAAAAACTAAAACAGGTGCACAGTTATATAAAAAACTATCATAACCTTCAGGATTAATGTTTTGCTTGCATAAAAGTTTCAAAGCATCAGCAGTAGTCTGAAGTAAACCTTTATAACCGACTCTGTTAGGCCCTTTTCGTTGAGTAAATAGCGCTAAAAGTTTACGTTCAGCGTATACAAGACAAAGTACAGTTAATATTATCATTCCTGCAATAATACAAAAAGGAAGAATTGGAAATGTAATGTCAGCAATAAATTTCGGAATATTTTTTGAAGTTAAGCACTGATTATAACAAAAATATAAATAATTCATTATCTGTCCACCTCCGGTAATATAACATCTAAAGAGCCAAATATAGCAATTAAATCACTATAAGACAATTTTTTGACCAATTCAGGGAGCACTTGGACAGAATAAAATGAACCTGTACGCCATTTAACTCTGTAAGGTTTATTGGAACCGTCAGATTTAAGATAGCAATTCAACAAACCTCTTGAAGATTCAACGTAAGATGTATATTCACCTTCTTTTGGTTTTATGTTTAGCTGACTGATATCAAGTGAAATTTTACCTGAATTTTGCTTTAAAAATAAAACAGCTTGTTTAACAATATCAACAGATGATTTAATTTCTTGTATTCTTACCAAATATCTGCCATATGAATCACATCTGTTGCTCACGGCCGGTATGAAATCAACTTCATCATAACAAGAATAAGGTTTTGACTTTCTAAAATCCATATCTAAACCGCTTGCTCTTAAATTTGGGCCTGTAATTGAGTAATTTAGCGCAGTTTGCTTTGACATATAACCTTTTTGAATAGTTCTGTCTAGAAAAATAGGGTTATTTGTTATTATGTTCTCATAATCTTTAATAGAAGCAGGCAGTTTTGACGCAAATTCTAATACATCATTAAGCCAATCAGAATCAACATCATACCTAACACCACCAAAAATAAAATAATTATACATCATTCTCTGCCCGGTCAAACGTTCGAATAATGATAAAATCACTTCTCTATCTCTAAAGCAATAAAACAGCGGGGAAGAAGCTCCTAAATCGAGCATAAAAGTACCAAGCCACAACAAATGAGATGCAATTCTATTCAACTCCATGCACAACATACGAATATATTTTGCACGTTTAGGGACTTCAATTTCTGACAACATTTCTACAGAATCACAAAAAGCGTATGAGGTAAAAAATCCGCCCAAGTAATCAACTCTGTCAACAATAGGCAGATATTGAAGATAAGTTCTTGACTCTGCCATTTTTTCTAAACCTCTATGAAGATAACCTACATCAGGAATAACTGATAATATCTGTTCTCCATCAAGTTCTGCTATTAATCTTAAAACTCCATGCGTAGATGGATGCTGAGGCCCGATATTAATTTTTAAAGTATCATTCATTCCAGCTTAACCTCACATCTTCTTGCGTGTAAGACTTTAAAAGCGGATGTCCTATCCAAGATTCAGGAAGTAAAATGCGCTTTAAATTTTTATTTCCTTCAAATTTAACACCAAATAAATCAAAAATTTCGCATTCGTCAAAATAAGCAGATTTAAAAATACCTGTAACAGACGGTACAGGTCTATTGTATTCGGTAAAATACGATATATTTAAAGTTAAATTATTAGATACAGAATATAATTGATAAATAATCTCAATATTATCTTTTAAATCAACTGCTATCATTGACGTTAAAACTTCATAACTAAACTCAGCAGTGTTCTTAAGGAAATCCAAAACCTCAAGAAGATTATCATTAACAATAACTTTGTCACCTAAAAAATCTATATTAAATTTTTCCTTTAAAATTTGTGTATTTATCATTTTTGTACACCCCAATATTCAACGCTGAAATCAGAATCTTTTATTAAAATTCCATCAGATTCCTTTAATGTTGAAGTATGATTTTTCAAAAAATCAGAACGAGATAATATTGATTCTTTTCTAATATTTTTTTGCAATTTTGAAATAGCATCAATAAGAGCATCCGGATTAGGCGGACACATTGGCAAATATATGTCTACAGGTATAATCTTATCAATACCCTTAACGACAGAGTAAGAATCATCAGCAAACATTCCTCCGCCGCACGCACACGCACCCATTGCAATCACATATTTCGGTTCAGCAATTTGATTATATAATTTCAACAACGAAGGTGCCATTTTATGCGTAATAGTACCGGCACAAATCAGTAAATCAGCCTGTCTTGGAGATGCACGAAAAACTTCTGAGCCTAAACGTGCTATATCGTAGTTAGAAGCACTTGTCTGCATCATTTCAATTCCACAGCAAGATGTAGCAAAAGTAAACGGCCACAGTGAATTAGAACGTCCCCAATTTAGTATAAAATCAATACTTGAAACAACTACATTCACTAAAACCACCTCAAAATATTTTTTCTAATAGCCAAAATTAAAGCCACCATCGTTATTGAAACAAATAAAATAATTTCAAATATATTAAATAGGCTCATTATATTTAATGCCACTGCAAGAGGAAACAGAAAAAACACATTAACATCAAAAATTAGAAACAATATAGCATAATTTAAAAATTTTACGTCATATCTGATTTTAGCGTTGCCAAAAATTTTAACACCACACTCATAAGTTGAATTATCAGTATTATAAGAGCGGTAGCCTAAAATAAATCCTGCCGCAATTGATGCAATTGCAAAAGCTGTAGATAAAAATAAAAATGTTTATAGAAAAAATAATTCGTTCAAAATATTACTCCATGTTATGTATTATGATAACTTAAATTTTATTGTTATAATAGTAGATGTTGTGAATTATTAAGATAATTTTATGAAAAAAAATAATATTTTATTACTGCTCATATGTATAATATTTCAGATGAATTCAGCGGCCGCACTTGAAGGCACAGTTGAATACAATAGTGTAAATATTGATTATAAAATTTTAAATGCTAAAAAATACGCAGTATCAGCTGACAAATTTTTAAAATTGGCTGAAGAAAAAAAACAACCTGAAGACAAAAAAAGGTTTTATTACGGTGAAGCCCTTGGCGCATATATTACAGCAACAGAAATAAATCCTCAACTAACGGATTTATACGGAAAAATAGGATACATTTATGGAAAACTAAAAAAAATTGGGCTTGCAAAAGCTTACCTTGATAAGGGACTAAATATGGATATAAATAATCCTAATATAAACTATTATTACGGGATTGTGTGCTCAGAAATGGAAAACTATAATGCTGCACTAAAATATTACAAAAATGCAGAAAAATTGAAATATAAAGACAAATATGATATAAATATGAAATTGGGAGAAACAAATGAAAAATTGGGCGACTTAGTGAAGGCAAAAGAAGCCTATATAAAAGCACTTTCGCAAAAGCCTGACGATGAGTTGCTAAAAGATAAAATTCAAAAACTTGAAGAGCTTAAATACATTGATTCTGTATACTACTACAGAAAAAAACAATATTATTATGACTAGGGGTACACAATGAAAAAAGTCAAATTATTTTTAAATCTAATATGTATGATATTAATTTCAAATTCTGTATTTGCAGCTGAAAGTGCTTTTTTTGAATACATACCAAACCAAAATGAACAAGTATATCAAAAAAGTACATATAAAATAAACGCTATCGACCCAACATTAAAAAACAATTGGGCAGGAAGCGGATATCCGGGCATGAGAGGTGCAAATCAATTAATAATTTATACGCCTTCTCACGGTATATCAACAAACACTAACGAATATGGCGCAGAAGCAGTTGTTGAAGAAAATACAGTAACATCATTGAGCGGTGCAGACTCACTTATTCCCGGTGACGGACTTGTTATTAGCGCACATGGTAGAGCCAAAACTTGGCTAAACCAAAATATACATGTCGGTACAAAAATATATATAGATACTAACGATATGACTATTACTGCTATAACAACATCTGAAAGCTATATTTTTGCAGCAAAAGAAAAAATTGCAGAAGCAGCTACTATGGTAAATTATTACAATCATAATACAAGAAATTACAATCCAAAACCAACAAAAGAGCTAATCTCAAAAGCAAAATTTAATCTTAAAAAAGCACAAAGAAATAAAAATTCAGCAAAAGAATATGCATTACTTGCAATGCAAAATGCAAATGACGCTCTTGCAACGGCAATACCGTACAAAGCAAATGAACTTAAAGGTATTTGGATAAGACCTACAAGTAAAACAGAAGCAGAAATTATAAATTCACTGGATAAATTAAAAGCTTCAGGAATAAACAATGTATTTTTGGAAACTTTTTATCACGGCAGAACTATTTTTCCAAGTAAGACAATGCAAAAATATGGATTTATTGAACAAAATGAAAACTTTACAGGCTTTGATCCACTTAGAGTTTGGCTTGCGGAAGCGCATAAAAGAGGTATTAAAGTTAATATTTGGTTTGAGTCATTTTATATCGGTAATAAACCTCAGATAAATAATTCAATATTAGCTGTAAAACCTGAATGGGCAAACAAGAATCTTAGAAATTATGATTCAGAAACACTGGTAACATCAACCTCTGAACATAACGGATATTTTTTGGATCCATCAAATCCAGAGGTTCAAGAATTTCTTGTTGAATTAGTAAAAGAAATAATTGAATCATATACTCCGGATGGTTTTAATTTTGACTATTGCAGATACCCCCAGTCAATTGCGGCAAGATACGCAGGATACGCACAATCAAATTGGGGCTACACAACTTACGCCAGAGAAGATTTCAAACAAAAATTCGGGCACGATCCGATTGATATATCTTACGGAACTGACGCATGGACAGACTGGGATAATTACAGGCGTGATAAAGTTACAGAATTTATAAAATCTGTTTCTGAACTTTGCAGAGAAAACTGTATATATATTACTACAGTTGTATTTCCAAATAGAATTATGGCACTTGAAACAAAACAGCAAGATTGGTCAAATTGGTCTGATAACAATTATGTTGACGGATTCACACCACTATATCTCACTTGCGACTCAAAAACAATTAAATCTATGATATATGACATGCTAAAAGATATGTCCCCGCACACAAAACTTTTTGCAGGACTATTTGTAACCTTTATGAACGGAACTTCCGAAGATTTAATAAGACAAATCCACGAAACAAGAAAACTAAACTTGGGAGGCGTGATTTTGTTTGATTACGCACACTTGCAGGAAAAATATATCAAAACCCTTACAAAGAGTGTATTTTCAAGCAATTCAAGTTCAATAATTCAAGCAAGTACAACCAAAAAATTTAAGTAAAGGATAAAACTATGGAAAATTTAAGAAAAGAACACGAACTAATTGACATTTTTTACAATCTGGCAAGCATACCATCTCCGTCACTTCACGAAGAAAAAGTCGTTGACTGGGTAAGAGAATTTTGTAAAAAAGAAAATTTAAATTTCATGACTGACAATTATAATAATGTAATCATAAAATTACCTGCAACAGACGAAACAAAACCGCTTATGGCACTTTCTTCTCACATGGATGTAGTTGGAGATGATTCACCCGTAGTACCAACACTTGAAGGCGATTTTATCCGCGCTAACAACAGAACACTTGGCGGTGATGATAAGTTTGGGATGTCATCAGCATTAAAACTTTTAAAAGATTTAAAAAACTCTGACATAAAACACGGAGGACTTGAAGTTGTTTTTACCCGTGACGAAGAAAACGGTATGTCAGGAATTAAAAATTTCGATTTTAACAACCTAAATGCAAAATACGTTATAGTCTGCGATGCTGATGAATTTGGAGTTCTGCAGGTATCAGGAGCAAGCTATTGCAACGGTAATATAGAAATTAACTGTAAAGGCGGACATTCAGGTATTGAAATAGCAGATAAAACAAAACCTAATGCCGCAAAATTGATGGCCGAACTTTGTAATAATATTCCTCAAGGTGTTTACTATGAAGATGAAACAGGTGTTGTAACATCAATCAATTTAGGCGGTATTAAAGCCGGAGATATTAACGTAACAAATGTTTTGAATCCGCACGCAGAAGCCACTTATTCTATCAGAAGTGCAAATTTGGCAAAAGAAAATGAATTAATAGAAAAAATTCAAAAAATTATTGAAGAATTCAACAAAAAATATGACGGAATTGCAAAAGCTACGGGAATATTTAAACAAAAAATGCCAGCTTTTGAAAAATCCAACGACACATATATTCCTGAAGTTTTTGAACGTGCAGCAAAGAAACTGGGCGTTAAATATTTGATTAACTCCTTCCACGCAGGTGCAGAAACCCATATTTACTGCCAACATAAAAACGCAAAGGGCGAAACATTCATCCCGTTTTTAATGGGGCTTGCTGACCTTTATAATATGCACTCTGCAGATGAAAAGATTGATTACAAAAGTTTCTTAAAAGGATATGAACTTTTAAGAGAATTTTTCCTCGAGTTTAACAAATAATTCAACAACTTGCTTGTGAATACTATCAATGGAATCGACTGCGTTAATAACTTTAACGCGGTTTGGTTCTTTTTGAGCAATTTTTAAATAACCCTGACGGACTCTTTCAAAAAATTCTTTACCTGCTGATTCCATTCTGTCTTTTTCATTTCCAACCCTTTGCATAGACGTTTCCACATCAATATCAAAAACATATGTTAAGTCAGGTTTTAATCCGCTTGTTGCAATGTTATTTAGCATATCAATTCTATCAACATCTAATTCTCTGCCATACCCTTGATAAGCCAAGGAAGAATCAGTATGCCTGTCACTTATAACAATTCTTCCCATTTCAATATTACGTCTGACAATAATATCAACATTTTGCGCTCTGTCAGCTAAAAATAAAAAAGATTCGCAAACAGGAGAAACTTCTCCATCATAATTTAATAACAAATCTCTGATTTTTTGTCCTAACCCCATAGAACCGGGCTCACGAGTCAAAACAACTTCATATCCTCTGTATTGCAGATATTCTTGCAGCATCTTAATTTGAGTTGTTTTGCCGCATCCATCGGCAACTTCAAATGTAATAAATAAACCTTTTTTCATAATAAACCTATAAAAAAAGCGTGACAAAGCCACGCTTTAAACTAATAGAACAATTAACCTAAGTAATCTTTTACTTCAGCCGGTAAAGCTTTAGTATCAAGTTTTATACCAGGGCCCATTGTTGTTGATAAATAAGCTGATTTAATATATGTACCTTTTGCTGAAGAAGGTTTTGCCTTTATAATAGCTTCAGCTAAAGTAGCATAGTTTTTCATTAAATCATCAACGCTGAATTGAACTTTACCGATAGGACAGTGAATCATACCTTGCTTATCAGCACGGAATTCAACTTTACCTGCTTTAGCATCTTTAACTGCTTTACCCACTTCAAGAGTAACAGTACCTGTTTTAGGGTTTGGCATTAAGCCTTTTGGCCCTAATACACGACCTAATTTACCAAGCATACCCATACAGTCAGGTGTTGCAATTAAAGTATCAAATTCGAACCAGCCTTTTTCGATTTTTTCGATAATATCTTCTGTACCGGCAAAATCAGCACCTGCTTCTTTTGCTTCATCTACTTTATTACCTTTTGCAATAACGCAAACTCTTACAGTTTTACCTAAACCTGCTGGTAATACG
>CAYLHN010000007.1:0-379 GCA_964383455.1 uncultured Muribaculaceae bacterium
CCCCCCCCCGAAATTTGTTTTTTGTACATAATGTTTCTCCTTTTTTGTACTACTACTTGTTGGGTTTCACCCAACCTACCTTATCATTATTTAGATTTTTTCGTACTTTGTCAATCCTTATTTATTATTATTTTACATTTGCTTAATATATTAGTGAACTGTGAATAATCTGTCAAACCGGGACTGTTAGCTTACCTCTGTTTACTGCGCACACACAATACAAAGGTCATTTTTCACGATAAAAGCGGCGGATTAATTATCCGCCACTTTGTTATACTTTCATCTTATTTTGCAACAACTGCCAATTTTGAACCTGTTTGAGCTTTTGGAGCTGTATGGTATGGATTTGATACAAAGTTGTATTGAGGATTGTACATTA
>CAYLHN010000007.1:389-31493 GCA_964383455.1 uncultured Muribaculaceae bacterium
TTGAAAATTTAAAATATACCGTTTCTGAATATTGATGACACGGTATATTTTATTTTGTGCATAAATTTAATCTTGTACCAACGATATTGCTGTCATTTTTATGATATGGATTAGAAACAAAATTGTATTGAGGATTGTACATTACTCTTGATTTTTTAACTTCTTGTTTTTCAGGTACTGAGTATAAAATCAATGTGCTGTTGTACATATCAATTCTGTTATCATCTCTGTATTTGCCTGTTGCTTTAACATGTTTGTAATCTTCTTCGCTGTTAAAACGTTTGATAAAGTAGTTACCACCATCTTCGCAAACTTTGTAAACTGATTTATCTCTGTCATCAGCATTTCTGAAAGTTGTACCAACTTGCAAACCGCCTTTTAAACCAACTTTATCATTATTTGTTGTATGTAATGAAATACTGTCTAATTTAACGTGTGTTGGTCTGTATTCAGCTTCTTTATCAAGATTTACGTTATTTGCATTGAATAAAGTTACTGCCATAGCACCGTCAGCTGATTGTCTTAAGATAGCTGAAACAGGTTTTCCTGATTTTACATCGTGATGTAAATCTAATGTAAAAGGAGCACCGTCATTTAATGCTTTCAATTCAGGTCTTTCTCTCAAAGCCATTGTTTCGTTCATTTCTTTATAGAAATCTTGAATGAATTTTTTGTTGTTATCATTCAACCATTCCCAGTGTAATGAACCACGGTTTTGAAGATATACGTTTTTAGCTTTTTCTTCGTAACCTGTTACGCCTAATTCATCACCTGCGTACATTGTAGGGTTGCCAGGTAAGCTTACCAAGAATCCCATCATAGCTTTGAACTTGCTCATGCCTGGTTTTAATATTGTTTCAAAAGTTGCATTAAACAATTTTGATTTTTCTTCTTTGCTTAAGTTCAAACCGTGTTTCTTTTCAGCCTGATTCATAACTGCTTTAATAGTTACGTCAAATGGTTTTGTACCGAAAGCGTCTGCTGAGAATTCTTTGTCTAAGTATTTACCTGAAGCCATATCTGCAACTGATTTGCTTATTGCTGCATAAACTTCGTCTTTTCTTTGACCTTGGAATACTCTGCCTAAAGCTTTACCAAATCCGCCTTTAACAGCATCACCCATAGCAATTGCTTTGTTGCTTACTTTGTTGAAATCAACACTGTTGATATCTGCATCTGTAACTTGGTCGTACATTTTATCTTTTAAAACTGCAGCTGCAATTTTCTTATGGTTGTAGTTGTTAGAGAAATTAGTGTGGAACAATTCCATATCTAATGACAAGCAGTGTAACATACGAGGTTTATCGTGGTTACCTACGAATGTGTATGAATAAAGAATTGAATCTAATGGAGCTGAGTTCAAGTAGTTATCTCCACCTACCATTTTATCGAAGATTTTTCTTTCTCTACCGTTTTGATCAATAGTTGCACCTGTTGTAATATCTTTGTTAAAGATATTTGCAACATCTGTAAAGAAGTATGAGTAGTTAGCGATACTTGTCATGCCTGCTTCTTGGTGTAATTTCATAACAGCATCTTTTGCAGTTGAATATTTACCTGAATTATCGTGTAAAGCAAATTCGTCAGTAACTTCAGCTACCATATATGCGTTTTTGTTTTCACCTATAACACCTTTTGAGAAGTTTTTCCAGAAATCAACAACACTTGACCATTCATCTTTAAAGTTTGCGTTGCCGTTTCTTAAAGCATCCATATCAGCGATATCTTTTGCTGCGTCAATTCTCCAGTCAAGACCTGCATTGTTTCTATCAACAATCATTTCTGCCAAAGCAAAACTGTTTTCATTTAAACCTTGTAAACGTTTTGTAACTGCGTTTGTAATTTGAGCTTTGTCTTGAGAAGAAATAGTTCTTACGCCATTTTTCAAACGTTTTACAAGTAAGTTTGCTTCATCTTCCGGAGAATCTGCCAAAATACCCATTGAAGCTAATGTTGTATCTTCTTTCATTTTGTTGTAATCATAAGAAACTGTTCCGTCTTCGTTAACTTTTGCTTGTGCTTTAGGAGCAACAGCTTTAACTAAAGCATATTTTGCAATATCTTGGTTAACTAAAGGTAATACATATTTACCTAATTTAGAAACTTTATTTCCTTCAAATAATTTTCCGCCTAAGTTTTTATTAACTTGCTGCATTACATCATTTGTGAATGCGAATAATTCGTTTGTAAATAATGAATCAGCTTTTGCGTATGTATCTTTGTTTTCAGAAGTAACTTGAGGATTACCGGCTTTGAACAATTCGTAACGAGACATACCAATTTGATTTGCTTTTGATGCACGGTTTGTAATTAATGAAGAACCTAAAACAGCAACTGTATCGTCAGCGAATTCAATTGAATCTAAAGGTAAATTCATTATTGATTTCAAAGTTAATTCTTTATAATTGCTTGTTTCTTTTGAAGTTTTTGTTTCATAATCACCATTGATAACGTTTGCAACAATTTTTTCATTAATATCGTTATTTGAAGGTAATTCGCCTTTTTTAGTCAAATCAGCAATTTGCGCCATTGCTTTTTTAGGGTCAGAGCTTACGTTTTTCAATGATTGAGCAACATATTCGTTTAAAATATCATTTGTTTTTCTTGTCCAGTATTTACCAGAATTTACAACGTAATCTTGAGCTTCAAAGTTTTTAGCTTTAATTTTGTTTGTTTGATATACTTTTTCATGAGGATCTAAGTTTTCCAAACGTTTTGTATCAGCATGAGAGAATACGAAGTTTAATTTTGCGATGTCAGTGTTAGCATCCCAAGTTTCGAAACCGTGATCGTATTTATCTGCCAAAACATCAGATTCTGTAAGAGTTAAGAATTTAGCTGGAAGAGGTTGATTTAACATAATTTTCTTATCAGCATTTTTGTTGTAAGCATTTAAGTTCTTAACATTTTTGTTATATGTTTCAGGATTAATTTCAAATGAATATGGAACAACTGTATCATTGTGGTTGTTAATATCATAAGCATTTCCTGTATCTAATTTATCATAAGATTTAATTAAGTTTTTAGTATCTTTTTTATCAGCTTCAGAAACTAATCTGCTGTCATAAATTTGAACAAATGTTGGTTTTTTAGAATCATAATCAGGATTTTTAGATGATTTGATTTGACCGTCAGCACCTTGTTCGTATTTATAAGGTGAGTTTACAATTTTGTGTTCAACGTAATCTTTATTCTTAGCAAAGATACCCATTGAAAGAGGGCCTGATTGTAAACCGCTTGCTCTGAACCAGTTATAGTAAGGTGATTTTTCTCCCCATTTCAACATATGTTTGAAGTGAACACCTTCTAAGCCTTCATTAACGAATGCACCATCAGATACGAAGTTCATACCGTTTTTGAATAATTTCTTTTGTAAAGATGCATAGTTGTCAATATTACCTATTGAATTTGACATTTGCATACAGTTTTTGTTCCAATAACTGTGAGATGATAAACTGTCATCAGTGAAAATCGGAGTTGAAACAATTCTTGAATAACCTGCTTTTTTAAGTTTATCAACATTGGCTTCAATACCTGCTAAGTTACCACCCATTTTGTTTGAGAAAGTTTTTGTTGCGTATTTTGCTTTTTCTTCAATATTTTTATTTAAAGTTGGTTTGCCTTTTTCATCATAAACCCAACCCACTGCATAAGAATCAGGTAATGCAAGAGTCATAGAACCACCTTTTGCAACCTGAGTACCATCTTGCATTACAAGGTTGAATTTATCAAAGTTACCATTCTTAGAATAGTCGATTACAGAACCTGCGTCAACTTGGTAGAATGATTTTGAATTGTCTTTTTTATCAACTAATTTATAGCGGTAAGCAAATGGTGCTTTTGATTCTAATTCGTCATAAGCATAACCCATGTCAATTTTTACACCGCGGTTGCCAATTTTAACTGATTTAGCTCCTAAATCAGTGTTTTCTAACATTTTATCTACATTGTAGTTGTCATTACGGTCTTTTTTAACACTAAAAACTTCCAAATAACAGTCATATTTGTTACTGTCATGAGGGAAGTTAAATTCAAATTCCTGTGTTCCGTTTTCTGACTTCTTGTGGTTAAACCCTGTAAAATTAACTGCTTTTGCGGGTTTGAATACGTTTAAACTAACTTTCATTCCTATTCCTTACACACTATCGGATATTAAATTAAAGGCACATGACATTTTTTTTTTGCTAAATTTTACTCAATTGTTACAAAATTTTTACATAAAAATTTTTGGCTAAAATTCAATAACGGAGCATGCTCGACATGATTTGTAATTTTAATTTTTTTCATATTTTTAACTTGAAAATTTCGTCTGCATATTTATGCTAAAATACCTTTGCAGAGTAATCGGATAATCGCGCAGAAATGTGAGGAAAGTCCGTGCATTCAAGGACAGGTCGCCGGAGAAACTCCGGACGGTGCAAGCCGGTGGAAAGTGCCACAGAAATGAATGCGCTAGCCGATGTGAGCAACTCGCACGGCGACGATGAGTCGGCGGAGAAGTTGCGAAACATAATATCAGCGACGTAGGAACGCAGAACGTAAGTTCGAGTACCACAGGAGCAAAGGTTAACGTTAGACTGCCGATGGATTTTATATCACAGGCGATGATGCAACGGTGAGTTAAGAGCTTCACCAGTGATAACGAGAGTTATCAGCTAGGTAAACCCCGATCGAATGCAAGATTAGCATGGAGGTTATAAAGGCTGTCCGCCAACTTCAGACAAATCGCTAGAGTTTGTGAGCAATCACATTCCCAGACAGATGATTATCTAAAACAGAACACGGCTTACGGGTTGCTCTGCTTTTTAAAGGAATAATATGAACGTTACTATTGTTTTACCTACATATAATGAAGCCGAAAATATCAGTGATTTATTAAATGAAATCTTTAAAATTGCACATGATATAAAAGATTTTGATATTAATACGCTTATTGTTGATGATAATTCTCCTGACGGTACCGCTGACATTGTTAGAGATTTACAAAAAGACAACGATAAAATATATCTTTTGAATAACAACACAAGAGGGCTTGGAAACGCTTACAGAGCAGGCTTTAAGTATGCAATTGAGAATTTAAATCCTGACATTTTAGTTGAGATGGACTCCGATTTTTCACATTCACCCGAAAAATTAAAAGAACTTTTACCGCCAATTAACGATGGCTATGATTTTATAATCGGTTCAAGATACATAAAAGGCGGTTCAATCCCTGAAAATTGGGCATTAATAAGAAAATTAAACAGTAAATACGGAAATATATTTGCTCGTTTTATTGCAGGTCTAAAACACGTCAAAGACTGTACTTCAGGTTTTAGAGCAATAAAATCAGAAATTATAAAAAAAATAGATTTAGATAATTTAAATGTTAACGGTTATTCGTTTCAAATGAATATTTTGTATGAATGTGTTCATCTGGGTGCTAAAACATATGAAATTCCAATAAACTTTATAGACAGAGTTAAAGGAAAATCCAAATTAAGCATAAAAGATGTAACAGAATTTATGATTAATTCCTTTATTTTATTTTTTAAAAGAATTTTTAAATTTTAATATTGAAAATATCTGTCAAAATCGACATCATCAAAATTGCAAAGTAATTTATACACATCATCTTCTTCGTCCATTCTTTGAAATTTATAATCGTCAAATTTCCAATATTTTGGACGTATTCCCTTAACTTGAACAATTTCTTTTTCTTTTAATATAGTAAGTTTTTTCTTAACAATTTCAACAGGCAGTTCTACAATTTTTGCAAGCTCAACAGCAGTTATACCATCTTCATGAGCACCTCTTTCCGGTGTCATAAACATCAGTTCCAAACCGACTTTCTTTAATGCTGTATCTACTATTTCGCATGTTAACATATCTTAATATTAGCATTATTTTTTTAAAATTTATCATATTAATGGATGATTAATATTTTCCAATCCATTTTTTCAAAATTGGCGTAATTAAAAATAATAAAAGTGCTATAAATAATGAAGTCAATGCAAGTATTAAGAAAAATATTGAATGAGGTATTTGTTTATAATATCCGGCAAAGGTTCCGGCAGAAATATTACCGACTGCACTTGATAAAAACCAACATCCCATAAGTAAAGATGCAAATTTTACAGGAGCAAGCTTTGTTACAAGAGATAAACCTATTGGCGAAATACAAAGTTCTGCCATAGTTGCTATAAAAAATGCACAAACAAGCCAAAATGGTGAAACAGAAGTAGTTTTTGCATAAAAAGCTGCTAAACTCATTATGAAGAAAGAACAAGAAATTAGAAGCAACGCTATATTAAATTTTACAACTGAATTCGGTTCAGCTTTTTTAGAATTTAAATATCCCCAAAATATTGACATAAGCGGCGCAAATAATATTATAAATAAAGGATTTAAAGACTGAAAATACTGTGAAGGAATAGTAATTAATTTATTATTAATTGCAATTAAACGATTTGTTTCATACTCGGCAAACAAAGCCATTGAACATCCTGCTTGCTCATAACAGCACCAAAATATAACAGAAAAGGCCATTAAAATATATAGTGCCCAAATTTTTCTTTTTTCTCTAAGGCTTAACTCTCGTTCTTCTTCGTTATTGATTTTTGTCATTGCACAAGGACACAAACCATATTCGCCTAATAAAGACTTTTCGCCAACTTTATATATTAATAAGCCTATTAATATTCCGATTCCTGCGGCCATAAAACCATATTTAAATCCGTATAGACTTGCGAGAGTCCCGCAAATTAACGGTGAAAAAAATGCACCAAGATTTATACCCATATAAAAAATAGTAAATCCTGCATCTCTTCGCTGTTTATCTTCACCATAAAGCATACCTACAACGGTACTTATATTTGATTTGATAAATCCGTTAGAAATTACCATTAAAACTAAACCTAATGTAAAAATTAGTAAGTTATATTGTTCAAAAGCTGAAATATCACTTGCTGCGAGAAAAAATAGTCCTATAGTCATTAATACTGCGCCAATAGAAATACATTTTCTTTGACCGAGAAATCTGTCTGCAAGATAACCGCCGGCAAGAGGAGTAAGATATACAAGTCCTGTATACCATCCGTAAATATTACCTGCATTTTGAATTGCTGATGCTTCATCAAGATTTTTAAATATGTTTTGTATCAGATATAAAACTAACAAAGCTCTCATGCCGTAGTAAGAAAATCTTTCCCACATTTCGACAGCAAAGAGTAAATAAAGTCCTTTTGGATGTTCATTTAGAATATTTTTCATATATCGATATTATATGACAAAAGGCGCAAATCTGAAACTTGCGCCTTTTATTCATTTATTTTAACTATTATTAAGCTGCGTGAGAACAATTAATTTCATTAATAAGGTAATTAGCAACCCAAGTAAAATCTTTATTTTTGCTCGCAGCTTCTTTTAGAGAATTAACAGCAACTTCACCTATTCTTATTAGCGACATTGCAACAACACCTCGTTTTAAACCTTTAGAAATTTGCAATTGTTCAACCAATACAGGAACTGCACTTGAGCCCATACTAACAATTTGATTTTCTAATTCATTTTTGTTTGTGTTGTCTAATTTTTCTAAAATTTCAATTATTTGCATTTAATTCTCCTGAACATATCTTTCTATATTTTCATTATACGCATTTTTTTTCAAAATTAAGAAATCCTTACATAATCTTTATATCTTTGCAAAGATTTTTTGAAAACAAATATAAATCATTTGAACTATCCGAGCAGAACAAAAACACTAGACTAAAAGGGGATTTTTTAAAAGGCATCAAGTTTTACAATTTAAGAGTAGTAGAAATAAGGTTAGGGATATGGAAAATTCACGTGCACACAACAACAAAATCGAAATGAAAAATATAAACAAAGATATTGTAGGTTGGTTAGAAAATGTGATTGAAGAAAACAATGGCCGTATTGATAAAAAAGAATGGAAAAGTAAATACAACAGTTATGTTGTATATGATTATGAGCCATTTTGCTCTGACGGTTTTGAAATAAATCTTCTTGTAAGCTCGCATAATCCTGCATATTTAGATTTTATAAAATATTTATATGATGAAAAAATTCATACAATCGACTATTTAAAAAGCTGCATGGAAAATCAGACAATTACAAAAAAAGAATAACTAAAACATAATGTTCTGAATAACATTAGTATATTTATTCGTTAAATTCTTTTATTGCAGTTTCTGCCCAGTATGTCAATGTTTCTATATTGTATGGTTTTGGTAAATATATGTCTGACCCTGCATTTAAAATCTGTTCCTTGCTATGGTATATTGATGTTGTTATAATTTTTATTTTTGCGTCTAAATCCTTAATTTGTTTACATAATTTTAAATCCGTCAAATTTTCATTTTCTCCTGCATCTAAAATTACAAGCGCAGGTTTACTATTTGTAATTTCATCAATAGAAGTGCAAACTTTTGCAGCATAACCTTTTAAACCGAGTGTTGTTGTCAGCAAAAGTGCAAGAGCACTGTCTTTTTCAAATATTGTAATTTTGTTATTAAAGTCCTTTTCTATAACTGAATTTAAACCTGATAACTGAGGTCTTTCTATCAAATAAGAAGATGTACCTTTTTGTTTTGCCAGACTATATGCTTGATTTAATTCATTTAAAACTTCAAATTCTGAATTAAACCTTTTTGTTTCACTTGTTACACCACCTGTAACAGCATAAACAAATTCACATCGTTTTTCTGTAAATTCTTCTCCTCTAATCATCATATATCCGCGTTCTAAGTCTTGTTCAGAGTAAAATTTATTTTTTACGGTTTCAAATGCATATGTTAGAAAAGATGCTATTTTTTCAGCTTTATTTATTGTTGTTATTATAAAAAAATCTCTATCAGAAAGCATTCCGAGATAATCATTTTCATCAATTGCGGACTTTATTATCGCGCTAAAAGCTTGTAAAAGCCTGTCTGATGCAAGTTCTGTATAAGCTTCTTTATAACTGTATAAATTTTCTATTCCTGTAATTAAGCAAGCCCAAGGTTTATCAGCGGACAATATTCGTTTTATTGATTTTTTACAATATTTTTGTGTCGGCAAATCTGTTTTTGTATCTAAATTAGTTTCATATTCGCGCCTAATGTGTGCTTTTATTCTTATTTTAAATTCTTCCGCATTAACAGGTTCTGATATAAAATCATCCGCACCTGATTCAAGAAATCTTATTCTGTCAGAAACTTCAGCAGACTTTGACATTATCACAATAACAGGACGCATATTGTATGTTAACACTCTAAGACGTTCACAAAAATTACATAAATCTTCGCCTATACTATCGGATATAATTATTAAATCAGGCTCATTTTTTTGTATAAACTGTAATGCGACAGGAATTTCTTTTATGATTTCTACCTGATTAGACGTATCTTCAAGAATTTTTCTGTATTTTGTTGAAAGCTCTTTTCTGTTATCAATTATTAGTGTTTTAGTGTACATTTTGCCCTCGCTTGATTTTCAATGTCACAAATCGGCATTAAAACTTCAAATGTTGTAACTTCATTTTTACTTTCAACTGTAATTTTTCCATTCATTGTCTCAACTAGTGTTTTTGTTATATAAAGTCCTAAACCGCTTCCCTGAACAGCCCTTGTAAGCGGACTATCCAAACGAGAAAATTTTTCAAAAATTTTTTCTTTATCTTCCTCTTTTATTTCCTCACCTTCATCAATAACCTTTATTGAAATCATATTGTTTGGCGCAAAATCAGTTTTAACAACAATATCTGTATTTTCTTTTGAATATTTACAGGCATTTTCAACCAAATTCATAATAATTTGCTGGAATTTGTCTTTGTCTATTAATATTTCAGGTAATTTAGTGTTGAAATCAGTTATTATATTTTTTGTCGAGTATTGCTGTTTAACAATTGGTAAAACTGATTTTATTGCATTATTGGCATCTATATTCTTAAATACATAATTATCAACAGACTGAGATTTTGAAACAGCTAAAATATTTTCAACAAGTTTTATAAGCCTGTTTGATTGTTCTTCTATTATTTTTAAAAATTGTTTTTTACTGTCATCATCAAGCATATCCCACGAAGAAAGCATTGTTTGGGCAAATCCTCTAATACTGGTTAAAGGAGTCCTTAATTCGTGAGATACAGTTGATATAAAATCATGCTGTGATTGTTTATTATCCATATCTTAATTTTACATCATTTTATGTTTTTTTTCGCAAATATTAAGGTTTTTATAATTATTGATGAATAAACTTTAATTTCATGCCGGTTTTTATAAGTTTATTTAAAATACCTTGAGGTAAAATTGTTAAAATTTGAGCCAGTTTTGCATCAAGGCCCACAGTATAGGATTTTTTAGGATTATTTAATCGGTCTGCTTTTAAAATAACCTTAATCACTTTATCAGGATTAAGTCCGAACTTTTCATTTTTATATGCATTTTTTATTAAATATTCATATTCATTTTGGTAGTCTTCGTTTTTTAATGTCGATTTATTCATTTCTACAGACTTGCTCCATAATGGAGTTGCAATAGCACCCGGTTTTATTGAAATACATTTTATATTATATTTATTTTCTAATTCAAGACTGTTAAATAAAATATCAAGTGCTCTTTTTGATGCACAATACGGAGCGATAAACGGAAATACTCCAAAGCTTGCCATCGAACTTATGTTTATAATTTTTCCGTTTTTTAGCAAAGGTATAAGTCTTTGAGTTAAGTCTAAATGAGAAAAAGTATTTACTTCAAATTGTTTTTTTATATCATTAATTTCAATTTCTTGTACAGCTCCTGCAACAACACACCCTGCACAGTTTATTAAAGTATCAATTTGGTTTGTTTTGCTTTTTATAAACTCTGAGGCTTTTTCTATTGATTCAGCATTCATCATTTCTATATAAAACGGAATAATATTTTTATTTTCAAAAAATCCGAGCTTATTAGCTTTTGCTTCATCACGAAAGCCGGCAAAAACAACATTGTCTTTGCTTAATTCCTTTAATAAAGAATAACCTATGCCTGAAGTTGAACCTGTTAATACATATGTTTTAGTCATCATTTCTAAGAGGTCTTAAAAGTATGATTGAGCCTAAGTTCAATTGTAAAAAGTCATGGTGCTCAACTCTTCTTTCAGGAATTAATCTATGCTTAATATCGCAATCCTTAATAGCTACGAAACGCTTAACGCCGTTTAAAATATCAGATAAAACTCTGTTTTTCTTACCTGTTTTTGGCATAAAAACATATCCTTTAATTTCATAGTCTTGAGTTACAACCAAAACTCTTTCTGACCAAACTCCGGATAAAAATTCACTCTGTATTTTTACTAAATTACCATCATTAAATTTATTGTTTTCTTCTTCTGTCATAACTTTCCCCTTTTTATACCGAGTAAGAACTGAACAATGGCAAATATAATGCCAAAGCTAAAACTAATACGATACCCCCGATAACAATAAGCATTAACGGTTCAATCATTTTCGTTAAAGTATCAATAATACCATCTAACTTTTTATCAATATACATAGTAGCCTGCATAAGCATATCGCCTAAACGTCCTGATTGTTCACCTGTTGCAATCATAAATAAAATCATCTTAGGCATAACGTTAACCGATCTTAACGCCAAAGACAAATGCTGACCCTGCTGAACTTTTGAAGTCGTTTCCATTAACTTCAATTGCAGAGTATGATTTGTTAAAGTAATATTTGATAAGTACAAACAGTCAATAATAGGTATACCTGCTTCATATGCAACCTGCATAACTGCAACAAAGTTTGAAAAATTTGAGAATGATATCAACTGTGATAATAACGGAACTTTTAAAACAAAGTCATCTATCATATATTTTGTCTTTTTCCAAGCAAATGCTGTATAGACAGTCGCAAATAATGATATAAAAATAATCGGAATCAATATCCAGTAAGTTTTTAAAGTTATACCTATATTCATCAAACAAGCTGTGATAGGAGGCAATTCTTTTCCCAAGTTATCAAACATATCTTTAAATGCAGGAAATACAAATACAAGCATGATTGTAACAATTACAATAGCCAACACAATAACAAAAGCCGGATACATTAATGTACCAATTACTTTACTTTTAATTGCAGCTTCTTTTTTTTGCAATTCTAACAAACGTTCAAGAGTTTTTTCCAATTCCCCTGAATCTTCACCGGCTCTAACAAGACCAATATAAATTTGTCCGAAAACTTTAGGATATTTAGAAACAGTATCTGCAAAAGTAGATCCACCAATAATTTGACGTCTTAGCTCTTTTGCTATATTTCTAAGTTTTGCTTTTGCCGCATCGTTTTCAAGAAACATTAATGCCTCAATTACAGGAATACCAGATTGAATCAAAATTTGGAAAGTTGAAGTGAAATCAATCTTATCTTGCAATGACATTTTTTGGATTTTTCTTGCAGCAACTTTGTTTTGAGCACCTTTTGTATCTTCAGTAATTTGAGTAGGCATCAAAGACATTTGACGTATTTTTGAACGGGCTTCCTTGTGGTCAGCAGCCTCAATAGAGCCTTTTACTACGTCTTTATTATTTTTTAATGCTACATAATTATATATCGGCATCCGTTACATCCTATTCATTAACAAGTCCAAGAACACGTACAAATTCATCAATTGTGGTTTGTCCTTCCAATATATGATGGAAACAAGCTTGGTTTAGAGTTCTCATACCGCAAGCAACCGCTGCATCTTCGATTTCAATATCGTGTGCACCCATTGATATCAACTTTTTAATTTCCTTTGTAACAGGTAAGATTTCAAATACCCCAAGACGACCTTTGTATCCGGACATTTCACATTCTGAGCAGCCATTTGGTTTGTATAATCTTGTTTTCATTAGCTTTTGAATATCATCCTCGTCTGCCAATATTTTAGCAGCTTCGTCATGTGTTGGGAAGTATTCTGTTTTGCATTTACACAATTTTCTAACAAGACGCTGAGCAATAACACCTGACAATGTTGAAGATACAAGATAATCTTTTGCCCCCATTTCAATCAAACGGGTAACAGTTGCCGCTGCTGAGTTTGTGTGAAGCGTACTTAACACAAGGTGACCTGTCAAGGCTGCAGAAACAGCAACCTCTAATGTTTCATAGTCACGAATTTCGCCGACCAGAATAATATCGGGGTCTTGTCTTAAAATAGCTCTCATACAAAAAGCAAAGGTTATGCCCGCTTTGGCATTAACTTGTGATTGGTTTACACCTTCAAGCTTAATTTCGACCGGATCTTCAATTGTTGTAATATTTACAGATTCAGTATTTAAAACTTTTAAAATAGAATACAAAGTAGTAGTTTTACCTGAACCTGTAGGCCCTGAAGTAAGAATAATACCGTTCGGACAAGCTACCATTTTTCTTATTGTATCAAGGTCTCGCTGAGTAGCCCCTTCAATATCAATTTCTTTTTCTAATGAATCAAAACTTACAGGAGGCGCAAGTACACGGATTACAAGCTTTTCTTTTCCGCTAACAGGTAACGAGTTGATACGGAAATCGAATGTTTTATCTTTGTATTTTATAGAAAAGCTGCCGTCTTGAGGTCTTCTGTGTTCGGCAATATTCATTCTTGACATTACTTTAAAACGTGTAATCAAAGCATTTTCTACCTTTGCAGGAATTTCAATAACTTCTCTCAAAATACCGTCTATACGATATCTTACAATGTGATTTGCAAGGCGAGGTTCGATGTGAATATCTGATGTATGAGATTCTATTGCATCTGTAATAATTTTATTTACTAACTGTGCAACTGAACTTGATGAATTTTCTAATTCTCTTTCAATTTGATCCCAGATTGAATCTTCAACATCATATGCCAAAACCTCATCTTCAACCTGTTTCATAATTTTACGAGTTTCTTGCTGCGCTTTTGAAAAACTTGAGAAGAATTTGTTTAACGCATTTTGAAACTCTACATGGGTAATGATATATGGTTTTGGTGTTTGACCTGTTAAATAAACAATATCTTTTAATACAGCTGTATCATTTGGATTTACCATCCCAAGTTTTAATGTTCTGCCATCAGAACTGATAGGAATTACTTGATTTGCTTTAATAAAATCTTCAGGCAGAATAGAAATGTACTTATCTTGAGCTTTTAACATATCAATAGTAACAACATCGATACCTGATTGTTTATGTAAAGCATCTTTCAACTGTTCTAAGGATATGTAGCCTAAGGTATACAAAGTTGAACCCAAAGGAGACCCCATCTTTTTACTTTCTTTTAATGCGTCGTTCAATTGAGTTTCTGAAATTACACCATCATCGAGCAAGATTTTACCTAACGGCTTCTTATTATCGTCAGTAGTATTGCTAGCTGAAGCTGGAGATTGCGATGATGAGGCTGCCACCCCAGAAGCTGCAGTTTGTGCAACAGATGCGGCAGGTCTTGTATTTTTAGCCACTACTTTTTGTACATTTTGAGGTGGCTGTGTCTTTAAAGATTGTACAAAAGCATCAAACTCACCAGGTTCAACTTGATAAAATTTAGTTGCACAATCAAATTTATTTTGCACTTCTATTTCTACAGCATTCTTAGGCGAACTTGTAGAAATTACCGCAAACATTGTACCGTCTTTAATATCAACCGGAACAAATTTGAGCGAGTCCAAAAGTTTAGCATCAAATTGCTGATATATTTTTTTATTTATATTAGATCTTAATTTTATTAATTGTTCATTCATAATTATAACGTATCATTCTGCTGTTCTGACCCTATGTCTTCACTATCTTTAAGTATACGAGGTGTTAAAAGAATTACTAATTCACTTTTTTCTCTATCCGTACTTGTTGAACGGAAAGCTGCGCCAATCACAGGTAAATCACCCAAAACCGGAATTTTTGAAATGTTTTTAGTTTCATTTTCATTAACAAGTCCGCCGATAAATAAAGTTTCATTATCCTTAATTCTTACATTTGTTAAATTTACAGTTCTTTTATTTAACAATGTAGCAACAAGTTCTTTTTCACTTGAACCGGTAAGCGCTGCTTCAACTTGTTCCTTAGGAGTAGAATAATCCGCACTAAAGTTCAAAGAAATATATCCTTCAGGACTTATGAACGGTACTAAATCAAATTGTAATCCTAAATCACTACCCTTATTGTATGTTCTTTCAACACCTTGAGAAGTTCCTACAGACGATGTAATGATTTCAGCATCAACTGTATCAATATATTCTGAAGTTAAATCAATAGATGATGTTTCACCGTTCGTAATAAGAATTTTTGGATTTGCAACAACACGTCCTTTATTGTTAGTAATAACATAAGTTATTAACCATTGCAACTGAGGAGAACCAAGATTTTTTGTAAATACACCCTGTTCACTTTCACTTGGACCAATAGGGATTTTTGCACTTGAACCTGCATCACCATTAAAAGTAAAATTGAAATTCTTTGAAGCGAATTGCCATGTATTTGATAATTCTCTTGAACCGGATTCATTCAACTCAAGAATTGTTATATCCATCAAAGCTTGAGGCTGCTTAACATCATTTTCTTTAATATATGCAGCAACTCTATCTATGATAGTTTTAGATCCGCCTAAAATATTAATTGTACCACGTTGCGGGAAATAGCTTATTATCATCTTTTGAGTACCAAAAGAACTTAATTTCAAACTTTGAGAGCTGCCGGAAACTCCACCGGATGAGCTTGAACCGCCAATTAAAGACGAACCGCCTCCACCCGCAGCTCCACCTGATGCTTTACCGGCTCCACCTGCAGCTCCACCGGTACCACTGGATGAAGAACCACTCGCACCTGTTGAACCTGAACCATTCGCAGATCCTGAACCCAATGTACAAGCAACTACACTTCTACCTAGGGCAATACCACTACCGCTGCCGGAACTTCCTCCTGAACTTCCGCTGCTGCTACTACCTGATGAACCAGATGAGCCTGATGAACCAGATGAGCCTGATGAGCTTGATGAACCTGAAGCAAAACCTGTAACTGTACCTTTTTTCATACTGAAGAAAGGTATTTTTCTTGTATTTTTAATATTTGCTGCTAAACCTGTAGGAAGTCCGCTTGGTAATCCTGAAGGAAGAGACGTTTGAGGCATTCCGTTCACAGGACTATTTAATAAATGATTAGGGTCATCTAATGCATTATTAGATTCGTTTGTTGTGTAATTCCATTGCAATGATTGAGAGCTTTGATCCAAAACACCTTCTGTCATTTGCAGCATACGACAAACTAATTCTGCCATTTCTGCTGGAGTTGTATGTTTAACCGTGAAAGTTGTATTTAACGGCGGAACATCAAACTTTTGAACAATTTTCTTAACCATTGCCAAGTCATTAGCTGTACCAAAAACCAAAAGTTCATTCCTTGCGGCATTTGTTACAACTACATCCCAATTTGACAAACCAGGAGTTTTCTTTGAAAAAATATTTTGATTTAAGAAATTTGCGATTAATGAAGCATCTACATAATTAACAGGAATAGTAGTAATAGATTGTTTCGAAAATCCTGAAGATCTGGCAAAATCACTTGCTGAAACAATTATGGTATTACCGTCTTGTGTATATGTTAAGTCTGTAATTTGCAATACCATTCTAAATGCGTCATTCAAAGGAACATTAACAAGATCTAAATTTACAAATCCTTTTACTGACGGATGTAAAATCAAATTTACACCGGCTTTATCTGCAAACATTCTTAAAACAGGTTTTACATCTGTATTTTTCAAACTTAAATTTATCTTTGGATTTTTTCGTGAAATATTTGTTGAACCGCGAAGGTCAATTGTATCCGAATTTCCTCTGAGTGCAGGTGACTGTTGATTTACGGCAATACGCAAATCACTTGCAAAAGCGTAAGTAGTTGTTAATATTGTTACGATTGCTAAGACTAAAATTATTCCCCAAAGTCTGTAGTTCTTTTTTCCCATTATTTACTCCCGATTATTTATCTTTTCCTTACTCGGTCAGAATTATTTCCGCCGAATCTGTTATTTAAATTCACAGTTGATGTATTGTTGTTAGAAGGCAAAGATGCCAGTATAATACCTACAGGCGCCTCGTATACATTTTTACCCAATTTCAACGTAACTGTTTTTGGTGTGATATTTAAAATATTAAATCCATGAATTACATCGCCCTTTTTCACAAGAAAATCAGTATCTGAAACTCTAACAATTGCTGAAGGACTGTATGGATCATACATAATACCTGATATTACAGTACTTAGCAATAAACTTGCAGTAGAATCAGTTGAAAGTGATGTTGGCGGTAAAATATAATTTGGATTTGGTTTTACCACTTTTTTTGCAATATTTTGCTTAACTTCAGTTATAGGTAAGAACGGGTCAACAACAGCCTTCTCTTCAATATCTATAACAGCCTTTTTAGAGGTTAATATTTCTTTACCGCCGGGTTCTTGCGTTTTTTCTTTTTCACCACTCGCAATAAGCAAACTATTCGGATCTATTCCGCCACCTTCGTTATAGGCAAAATAATTTCCGCCATCATTTGAACCAGAAAGTCCGGAGAAGAATCCTGATTTATTCATAACATCCATGCCTGCTTCTTCAGAACTAATAGATTTTAATTGTTCATAACTTGACGTATTTTCTATAATATCTTCTGCTAAGACGCCTTTATACATTGAATACAGACCGAAACCAATCAGCAAAGACAGTACACTCAATGAAACAGATATTGCAGCAAATAAAGTCTTTTCGCTTTTAAATACATTATTAAATCTTATTTTTACTACATGCAAAGTTGGCTTGCTTATTGTAGGTACACTTTCTGTCAATGTTGACGGAAAATTCAAATACCTTGTTCTATAGCTTACTTTTTCGTTAGTTAATCCGCTAATCATAATTCCCAATTTCTGTAATAGTTGTACTTACTGACTTTTCGTGATTTTTTAAAATCTCAATACATGAAGTCTAATTTTATATAATAATATACTAGCATACAATTAAAAAAAAAATCCATGACTTATTAAAATTTTTAACAAAATATTTTAAATTTTTTTTTACAATTGTATAATGTCATCATGAAAAGCATAGAAATCGTAGCTCCAATAAAAAAACCTGATGATATTGAAGCCTTTGTAAAATCAACATCTTGCCGTAAATTTTATGTTTATCACACAAAATTTATGGAAAATAATTTTGAATATATTTTGGAATTTGTAAATGTTGCAAAGCGTAATAATTGTAAAATTTATATTAACTTTAAACACAATATTACAGAAGAAGACCTTCCTACAATCAAAAAAATGATAAAATTTCTTAAAAATTCAGATATAAACGGAATTTTTATCAACAGTTTTGCCGTACTTGAATGTATAAAAGTTTTTTCTCTTCCTTTTGATGTCATTATAGACTCATATTTTGACATTCATAATTTGTCAGGAATAGATTTTATGAATAATTTTCATAAAATTTCTGAGGTTATTATAACGGAGGAAATTTACCTTAAAAATATAGTTAAAATAAAAAAATACACAAAAATGCCTCTTGCAATAGATTCTGACAATTTGCCTTGGTTTGCGGAAGATATTGAAAAATTAAATGCGATAGATGAAGTCGTCATAAAAGGTAAATTTAATTCGTCAGAAGAAATACTTGAAGGTATAAAACTAATTGAAAAAATTTTAGATAAACCAAAAATGTTTAAAAAACAAAAACTTCCATTTAAACATGTTAGAAAATGTACCTACCAGACAAACCATTTTTGCGGAGATGTAGTAAGTGCAGAAGGAAGAGACTTCAAATTCAGCAGAAATATTCAGCATTTTGAATGGAATTTAGAAAAAACAAAACTATCAAAAAATTTAAAATATAATAAAGATAAAAATTTCAAAATTAACTTAAGACTTTCAAGGCTTGAACATCTTAAAGCACTTAAGAATTTCATATCAAGATTAGGTTATAATCCTGTTGACACAATTGAATACGGAGAAATTCTTTCTACCGCAGACTTAGCTGCGAGCAGTTTTGAAAGCGTAATCAAAAAAGTAAAAAAATTCTGCAAAAATAATAATATAAAATTTCAATTATCAACTCCCAGAATACTGATAGAAAGAGATTTTGACAGAGTTTATGAATATTGTAAAAATTTAACGGTAACAGAACCATGCGCATCAACATTAATAATAAATAACATAGGTTATTTTTGGTCTGTGATAAATGACAGAGATTTATCCAGAATTCCGATAGAAATAGGTCATGGCGTTAATCTTCTAAACAGCTTATCTATAAATTGTCTTAATAATTTACATCCGATAGATACAGTTGATTTTACTTCACAAAATGATTTTGCATCTATAATTACTACATTAAAAAAGATAAAAAATATTATACCTAATAAAAAAATAACAATCGCAGGAAATGTTAGAGTACCGGCAATGGGACTTTGCCCGTTAAACAATGATAGTGCTGTCGTTTCACGATTATCATGCAAAGCGCCATGCCATCAAGGTGGTTTTGCGCTAAAAGATCCGTCATTAAAAAAAATATTTCCATTTACCTGTGACGGATTTTGCAGAATGCATATGTTTGAAGATAAAATTGCTGAAAATTATGATAAAATAGATGAATTATTCAAGGCAGGAATTAATGAGTTTGTTTTTGATTTCAGCGCACTTGATGCAAAATTCATCCCAATCATTTTAACAAATTATATAAATTCAAGAAGTATGGGTAATAAAAAATAATTATTATTGTGCTAAAATATTTATTGTAATAGAAAGGGTATTTTATGAAAAATTTTAATATATTAATGATAACATCTGCAATTGTTCTTTGCATATTTGGAATTTCGTCATCTGAATTATCTGCAATAGGAGCTTCGGCAAAAAATATAAAATCTGCTACTAAAACGACAGCAGCAAAACCTGCTATACAAGCACCTAAAAAGCAGGAAACTATTTCATATACTAATGTTAAAGCGTTGGACCTTGTAAAAAATCCAAGTGCGTATTTAAATAATAGAGTCAAGATAACCGCAAAATTCGATAAATTTTCAAGTTTAGGATTGGATTATACCCCAGCACTTAGAAGTTCAGATAAATATATAACTTTTTTAATTAAAAGAGATGATGTTCAAAATGATATCCCATTGTCAGAATTAAAAAACTTTATGAAACGGGAACTTGCTGAAAAACACATAGACTTGGAAACCGATGATGTAATAGAATATTCCGGATTAGTATTTTCAGACGCTCTTGGTGATGCTTGGTTAGAAGTTGAAAATTTTAAAATTTTATCTTCTAAAGCAAAATCGAGCGAAAATAAAACTAAATAGACTTTTTATATGAATAATCAAGTTTAATTTAATGATAGAATATCTGTAGATATTGGAGAGGATTTATGGGTAACAAAAATTATTTAACAATACACGGTCATTTTTATCAACCGCCAAGAGAAAATCCTTGGCTTGAAGCAATAGAAATGCAAGACAGCGCACTGCCTTGCCACGACTGGAATGAACGAGTTAATGAAGAATGTTACAATCCAAATTCAGTGTCAAAAATTGTAGACAATAGAAACAGAATTCTTGATGTAGTCAACAATTATGAAAAAATGAGTTTTAATTTCGGGCCGACACTTTTATCTTGGATGCAGGAATATTCACCTTTAGCTTATGACAGAGTCATAAAAGCAGATATAAAAAGTGTTCAAGAACACGACGGACACGGAAATGCAATAGCACAAGTATACAACCATATGATAATGCCACTTGCAAACGAACACGATAAACAAACTCAGGTAAAATGGGGAATTCGGGATTTCGTTTACAGATTTGGCAGACAACCTGAAGGAATGTGGCTTGCTGAGACGGCTGTTGATGATGATACACTTAGGGTTTTAGTTGAAAACGGTATAAAATTTACAATATTATCTCCATATCAAGCTCAAAGAGTAAAACGTATTCCCGAATCAAATTGGCAGGATGTAAGCTGGGGAAATATCGACCCTGCACGCTCTTACAGATATTATATAAAATCTGCTCCGGGTAAATATATAGATTTATTCTTTTATGATGGTGCAATTTCTAAATCAGTTGCATTTGATGAATTGTTAAAAGATGGAAATAAATTTATTCGACGATTAAAAGAAGGAATTTCAAACGGACGTGATTATAATCAATTAATAAACATAGCAACAGACGGTGAAAGTTATGGACACCACACAAAATTTGGAGATATGGCACTTGCTTATGTTTTAAAAATAAAAGCAGAAGATGAAGGTTTTATTTTAACAAATTACGGAGAATATCTTGATAAATTCAGAAGCGACTGGGAAGTTGAAATTAAACAAGCGTCTTCTTGGAGCTGTTTCCACGGCGTTGGACGCTGGAAAGAAGATTGCGGATGTTCAACAGGCGGACACGCAGGCTGGAATCAAAAATGGAGAAAACCTTTAAGAGAAGCTTTGGATTATTTAAGAGATGAATTGAGCGTTATTTTTGAAGAAGAAGGCAAAAAATATTTCAAAAATGACTGCTGGGAAGTTCGCAATAAGTATATAGATGTTATATTAAACAGAGCAGAACGTGTTGTTAAAAAGTTTCAAAACGATAATTTCATTTCTGATTTAAACGAAAACGATAAAGTAAAAGCAATGGAATTGCTGGAAATTCAAAGACAAGCAATGCTTATGTACACAAGCTGCGGGTGGTTTTTCTCTGAAATTTCAGGAATTGAAACAACACAAATTATGAAATATGCTGCAAGAGCTATGCAATTAGCTGCTCATTTTACAAATAAAAACTTAGAATCAAAATTTTTAGACATTTTAAGCGAAGCTCAAAGCAATTTTAAAGAATACGGCAGCGGAAAAGATATTTATGAAAGATTTGTAAAACCATCAATCGTAACGCCAAGACAAATTGCTTCGCTATGGGCAATAACATCTTTATATAAAGATTTTACGGAAGAAGAAAACGTATATTGCTATAAAATAAAGAAAAATTCTTATAAAAAAGTTGAAAAAGGAAATGCAAATCTTGTAATAGGAAATATTGAGATAAGTTCAAAAATCACACTGGAAACATCCAATTTAGTTTTTGTTTTAATGCAATATCAAGGCGGAGATTTCCACTGTGCAATCAAGGATTTTTCAACGGAAGCAGAATACACAAGAATTCAAAAAGAATTAATTAAAAATTTCCTTGTAAACCCTATAACTGAAATTATAAGAGCAATTGACGAATATTTTGGGAAAGAATATTTTACATTAAAAGATATTTTTATTGAAGAACGCAGAAAAATTTTACAAATACTACTTAAAGACAAAATGGATAAATTTGCGCAAACTTATGAAGATTTATACAACGACGGAAAAGCATCTATTTATCAAATGCAGTCGCTCGGCTTAAGCGTTCCTGATGAATTTAAACTCGCAGCCGGTTATGCACTTGCAAGACAATTTAATAATTTGATGAACCAAACAAAATCATTTATTGAATCTGAAACAATTCAAACTGCAGCTGATATTTCATTTGAAGCTAAAAAAATAGGTGTCGTTATTGACAAAGAACCAACAGCAAAAATGTTCAGTCATAAATTACTTCAAAACATTAACAGACTGGCAAACAGTATTGAATTACATCAGGCTGAAGTAGTATTGGATATTTTTGAATTTATTGAAAAATTAGATTTAAAAGTTGATATTGCAGAAGCGCAAAACACATACTTTAACAGAATTTTTCACGAAGTTGGCGATTATATCGATAATATGAAAGATTTTTCAAATGAAACTGACAGAAAATTTGTTGAAATGCTTTTGGATATCGGTAAAAAATTAAATATCAATACAGATTTCTACAGAAATAAACTGGATAAAGCAGTATTAAGCGGTATGTAATAAAAATGTAAAATAAAATAACGGCGCTTGAGTGTAACTCAAGCGCCGTTATTTTATTTTGTTTAAGCATTAAGCTTTGCATTCGCATTTTGATTTTGGACCTGCGTTTACGATTTCAGCAGGCATATTTGGATATTTTGCTTTAAAATTATCTTCAAACATTTTAGCCAATTTATTTGCCTGTTCATCATAAGCAGATTTATCAGCCCACATTCCTCTTGCATCTAACATTTCATCAGGAACGTTAGGACAAGTTGTAGGGTAATCTACATTAAATACGTCGTGATGTTTGAATTCTACACTGTCAAACGAACCGTTCAATGCAGCTGTATCCATTGCACGAGTGTAGCTTAATTTCATACGTTTAGCACCTGATGCAGCAGAACCGCCTGCCCATCCTGTATTTACTAAGTAAACCTTTGTACCGTATTGGTCTAATTTATCACCTAACATTTTTGCATAAACTGATGCATCCATTGGCATAAATGGTTCGCCAAACAATGTTGAGAATGTAGGTTGTGGTTCTGTAACACCGCGTTCAGTACCTGCTAATTTAGATGTAAATCCTGTTACAAAGTGGTACATAGCTGCGTTTTTATCAAGTCTGCTGATTGGAGGTAATACACCAAAAGCATCTGCTGTTAAGAATACAACAACTTTTGGAATACCGCCTTTACCAGGGATTTGAGCATTGTTAATGTAGTTTACAGGGTAACCTACACGGGTATTTTCAGTTAATGAACCATCTGAATAATCAGGTTCTCTTGTTTCAGAATCAACAATTACGTTTTCAACCAATGAACCAAACTTAATAGCGTTATAAATATCAGGTTCATTTTCAGCAGATAAGTTGATACATTTAGCATAACATCCGCCTTCAAAGTTGAATACACCATCAGGAGACCAACCGTGTTCGTCATCACCAATTAATTTACGAGCAGGATCAGCTGACAATGTTGTTTTACCTGTTCCTGATAAACCAAAGAATACAGCTGTTTCTTGAGTTTCAGGGTCCATATTTGCTGAGCAGTGCATTGGAAGTACATTTTTCTTTGTCATAATGTAGTTCATTGTAGCAAATACTGATTTCTTGATTTCACCTGCATATTGAGAACCGCAAATCAAAATCATATGAGCTTCATAGTCAATGATAATAGCAGCTTCACTGTGAACGCCGTCAATTTCAGGGTCACATTTAAATCCGGGAGCACAAAGAATTGTGTAATCAGGTTCACCGTAATTTGCTAATTCTTCTGCGGTAGGTCTGATTAATAATTGATGAATAAACATATTTTGACTTGCTAATTCATTAATTACTCTGAATTTTTGAGTGTAAGTTTTGTCTGCACCTGCATAACCGTCAAAAATAAATATTTCTCTGCCTTGCAAGTATGCAGCAACTTTGCCTTTTAACGCATTAAATTTTTCTCTGCTTATTGGTCTGTTTACTTTACCCCACGCAATTTCATCGTGAACACCTTCTGTATCAACAATAAATTTGTCTTGTGGTGAACGGCCTGTGTATTTACCTGTTGTAACAAGCAATGCACCTGTATTTGTTAATTTACCTTCGCCTCTTCTCAATGCTGCTTCTGTTAATAAAGCCGGTGACAAGTTGCGATAAACAGCTTTTGGTTCAATAATACCTAATTTTTCTATACCATAAGTTTCCATTATTAGCCTCCTTTATGCTTTGGAATACCTCATTTGCCCATATTTTACTATAAGAAAAGTTAAATTGCAACTATTTTGTGTATAATAAACACTTAATTAATCAGTAATATTTTATATTAAAAGTTGACACAAAATTTAATCTGTTCTAGCATTAAATTATGATTAAAACTTTTTTTGAAAAACACATCGGAATTTTAATTGAAGCAGTGCTTATTGTCATTGTAACTTTTTTGGCAATAAAAATTATCGATTTTTTGGATAAAAAAATACGGGAAAATATAATTAAAAGACACGAAAACAGTGCCCGTTTACTAAGTTTTTGCCCTATTTTAAATAAATTTATAAAAGCAATAGTTCTTTTTATAATAATTGCATCAGTAATGCAGGCACACGGATACTCAATGACCTCGCTTGTTGCCGGTTTTGGTATCGTAGGTATGGCTGTCAGCTTTGCGGCTAAAGAATCTATTGCGAATATTTTTGGTTCAGTAACCATTTTGTACGATAATGTTTTTGAATTAAGAGATTATGTAAAAATAGGGGACGTTGAAGGATATATCCATGATATCAGCCTTCGCTCCACAAAAATAAGAACGTTAGACAATTCAATTATAACAATTCCAAATAACATCGTTGCAAATTCTGTTGTTATAAATTATTCACTAATAAAGAAAAGGCGTATGGTAGAAATTGTGGGTATAACCTACGGAACACCAAACGAAAAAATAGATAAAGCAATAGATATAATTAAAAATGTTATTAGAAACAATGAAGAAGTGGTAACAAACGACAGCCTTATATTTTTGGAAAAGCTGAATTCCAGTTCAATAGATATACATATGGAAGCATATATTAACTATGGAGATTTAGCTAATTTCAGAAGAGTCAGACAAGACGTTATAAAAGAAATTGTAAAACAATTCAGACAAGAAGGTATAGATTTTGCATTCCCTTCTCAATCTGTTTATATAGAAAAAAATGAAAATTAAAATTATTGCACTTGGCAAAGTTAACGAAAAATATTTAAAAGACGGTATTGATGAATTTTTAAAGCGAATTTCACCTTATACCGCAATTGAAGTTATAGAATTAAAACCAATAGAAATTAAAGACGAAAATTTAATATCAAAAACATTAGATTTAGAGGCCGATAAAATTTTAGAAAATATTAAGCCGTCTTCATTTGTGATTACACTTGAAATCGGAGGAAAAATGTTATCCTCAGAAGATTTTGCATCTAAAATAAATGAAATAATAAATTCAGGTATAAATGAACTTGTTTTTATAATCGGCTCATCTCACGGTCTTTCGCAAAAAGTTTCAGATAGGGCAGATTTCAAATTAAGTCTTTCGAAAATGACATTTTTACACAATTTTGCAAGACTGATTTTAGTCGAACAAATATACAGAGCCTTTAAAATTATCAAAGGCGAAGTTTATCATAAATAACTATAATGCACCTCCGGAAGCTTTATATAAACTTATTTGATTTATATAACAATCGGTTTTACTGTCCGCAACCATCTTTTCCATACTCAGAAGTGTTTCTCTTTGTTGTATTAAATCAAGCTTTGAAATCAATCCGTCAACATATTTTATTTTTGAAAAATAATAATCTTTTTCCTGCATTTTGTAAGATTTTAAATTTTTATCATATTTATTACCATCGAATTTTAAAGCACAAAGAGCATCATTAACTTCTTTTATAGCTAAAAGATTCGTTTTATAGTAATTTTGAACAGTTTGCTCATAGTAATTTTTGTTTAACTTTAGATTTGCAATTTTTGCACCACCTTTAAATACATCCATCATTGCTGCACCTGCGATTGCCATAAGAGCATTTTCCCAGCCCATTCCACCAAAACCATGTATTGAATTAAAACTATAAACTCCAAATATATTTATACTTGGCAAAAATTCTTTTTTTGCTATTTTAACGTCTAATCCGGACTTTTCAATCATTTTTTCTGCCATCAAATAGTCGGGACGCTGCACTATAATTTCTGAAGAAATTTCTTTCGGAATATCTTTTAATTTTGCCAATTCATCATAGGAAATACGCTTTAAATCATTAATATTATCAGGTGATTCGCCTATTGAAACTGCCAATGAACGTAATAAAATTTCTCTTGCTTTTTGTAAATCAGACATATCAGCAACTGCCAAAACATATGCTTTTTCAGCTTTTGTTAAATCTGCAGTTGAAGTTAAACCTTGTTCATTTCTTATTTTCATTAAATCAAATATACTTTTTCTATCATTAATTATTTGTTCTTGTAAAGAAATTAATTTATCTGTTTTCACAATATTAAAATATAATGCACCGATTTCTGATGATACAGCAATATATGCTGCCCGTTCTTGAATTTTCTGTGCTTCGTAAAGCTTTTTCATTGATTTTGTTTTATCTCTATTTTTAAGAAATATATCTGCCTCATAATTTACAATAATAGGAACGGAAAAAGAACTGCTTGTATTGGAAGTAAAAGGTGTTTTATATAATGCAGGTGAAATCCCAATTTGTGCACTTGGAAGTTCTTTTGCAAATTGCAGTTTTACGTTCTGTCTGGCTTGTTCAACACGAAGTGTAGCTATTTGCATATCATGGTTGTCTTTTAAAGCTTTTTCTATATAAGCGGTTAAATACTTATCATTATACGATTTCCACCAATCTAAATTTATATTATCATATTTATAATCAGTTTTATCTTTACTATTTACATCCTTAATAGCAAAAGATGGCATTGCTGTAAAATTTAATAATAAAATAATTGCTATTATTTTTTTAATGTTCATTTTGTACTCCTTTAGTTTTTTTAATAAAAAACAATAATGGTATTAAAACAAAAGTTGCAACTGCAAACCACCTGAAGGTATCAATATACCCCCATAAGTGAGATTGCCTCAAAAGTTCACCATAAGCTTGTCCATTTGCCATTGCATAAGCCGTTGATGCATCAACAGAACTTGAAAACATGCCTGCTGCAGCATTTATTTTTTCCATAAATGCGTCATTTGTATAATTAAGTTTACCGGACATCATCATTTGATGAACTTGAGAAAATCTTGAAATCATAGTTGTAGAAATTGAAGTTCCGATTGCTCCGCCCGTATTTTTAAGCAGATTTTGTAAACTTGAAGCATTTGTTAATTCCTTGTTGTCCAAAGTTGAACACGAAAGAGGAACCAATGGAGTTAGAGCAAAGAAAATTCCTATTCCATAGCAAATATTAGGAAAAGCTATTGTGCTTAAATTAATTTCTAAATTAATCATACCAAAATACCAGCTTCCCAATCCGAGAAAAAATAAACCTATTGCAGCAATTCTTCTGTCGCCCAGCTTTGAAGCAATAATGAAATATGCAAATAAAGCTATGAGATTTCCACATCCTCGTGTTCCCATAGAAAGTCCGCTCAGATATGATGTGTATCCCATTAAATGCTGTAGCATTGAAGGTAATAAAGTTGCAGATGCTAAAAATACAGCCATTAAAATTACTTGAATAAAAGTTCCCCAAAAATAAGTCGAATCAAATAAAATTTTTAAATTTAACAACGGTTCTTTGTTTTTTTTACTAAATTGTGAAATAAAAAATATTACTGCACAAACCAAAGAAAACGCACTTAGCCAGCATATCCACGCAGAACCAAACCAATCGGCATCATTACCTTTATCAAGTACAATTTGCATTGTTATTAACCAAAGAGATAAAAATATTATCCCGATTTTATCCACCTGAACATTAGTTTGTTTTCTTGCATACGGAGGATCTTCAAGAATTTTATGCAGCCAAAGAGCACAAACTATGCCTAAAGGTATATCAATCAAAAATATCCACTGCCAGCACCAATTTTCAGTAATCCAACCTCCCAAAATAGGTCCAATTACAGGTGCAAAAATAAAAACTAAGCCAAAAACAGCCATCGCCTTTTGGCGTTCATTCGGCGGGAAAGTTTCCAAAATAATTGCTTGACCTAAAGGTAAAAGCGCACCGCCTCCAATTCCTTGAAAAAATCTTGATATAACCATCATTAACATTGATTGAGAAATTGCGCAGGCAAATGATGATATAGTAAATAAAAGTACACAACAGATAAGAAGTTTTTTTCTACCCAATAATTTTGTCATAAAGCCTACAAGTGCGATAGCTATACCGCTTGCCATTAGATAGCTTGTAATAATCCATGTAGATTCATTCATACTAATTGACAACGCACCTGCAATATTTGCCAATGCAACATTTGAAATTGTTTCATTAAGTGCAAACATAAATACAGCCATAAGAACAGGCCAAGCAATAACCCACTCGCTATATTTAGGCTTCCAGTCTTCAGTTATAATATTTTCGCCCGTCATTATTTTTTATCTTCTTTATCTCGTACATTTACTTTTGGTACAACACTCATACCCGGAACTATTCTTTGCATTTGTTCATCAGAAACATCTTTAAAAACTATTTTTACGGGTATTCTTTGTACTATTTTTACAAATGAACCAACAGCATTTTCAGGAGGAAACATTGAAGACTTCGCGCCTGAAGCTCTTTGAATACTATCCACTACTCCTATAAATTTTTCGTGCGGATAAGCATCAATTTTAATATCTACTTTTTGTCCAACCTTCATTTTTTCTAATTGATTTTCTTTGTAATTTGCAACTATCCAAACATTATTTGGAACAATAGTTAACAATGGCGTTCCGGGTTGAACCATCGTACCTACAGAGGCTTTTTTACCTGCTATTGTACCATCCTGAGGTGCATAAATTTTTGTATAAGATAAATACAATTCGGCTTGCTCTTTTAAAGCTTTTAATTCAGCAAGCTGAGCGTCAGCAACAGATTTCCCTTCTTTGGTAATCAATGCTTCTTTTGTATTTGTCAAATTAGCTTTTGCCTCATCATACCTTGCTTTTGCAATATCAAACTCTTGTTTTGAAACAGCACCTGCTTCATAAGAATGTTTATATCTTTCAAAATCAGCGCGTGCAACATTAATTTGCGTTTCAACAGCACTGTAATTAGCTTTTGCATTTTTTTGATTTTGTAATGCTTCATTGTATCTTGCAGTTGCCTGAGCAAGCTTTATTTTATAATCATTATCTTCGATAACCGCAATTAAATCACCTTTTTTAACATTTTGATTATCTTCAACAAAAACCTCTACAAGTTGTCCTGAAACTTTTGGAGATACTTGAACTGTTGTTGTTTCTACATACGCATCATCAGTTGACACAAAACCCAATATTTTGTAAATATATAGTGATGCACAAATAACTAAAATAAGAACAGTTACAGCAATTAATATCTTATTTTGCTGTTTTTTTGAATCTTCTTGCATACCTTTTTCCTCTTTTTATTTACACATAAAATTCTAGAGAAAAAATTTTCAGGCATGTAATAGCTATGTTTACAATTTTTTACAAAAAAACATACAAAACAAAATAATTTTGCATCTTAAAAATAATTCAAACTGATTATACAGACAAGCAATAATGCCATAACAGATTTAAAAATTAGATTATTTACAGCTTGTTTGTGTTTCCCAGTTTAAGTCTTCTGGACATTTTAGATAATCCATATTACCGTTTTTAATAATCCAAGCTGTACCATAGTTAAATTCGTGGTCAGATAAATTACCCGTTTGACTGTCGGCTGCTGTACTTGGATATAATTCACCATATGTTTGCCCATAATTCGAGTCCAAATCTGAATAAAATTTAACTGATACATTAAAAATATCATTATCAAATTGATTTTTGCCCTTATTAGGACCATCTATATCAAAATAAATTGTTATATCACAGTGGTCAGCATAAAAAGCTAATGATGTACCATCAGATAATATAGCTTTATAATAACCTTTATCTTTATCGATATATGAAGCCGAATCCCAACATCCGCTATCTGTATCACAATCTTTAGATACTTTTAAAAATTCAAGAAACATTTTTGCAGTTTTTTCCGTACAAGCATAACCACACGATTGACCGATCTCATTATATCCCGACATACCCTTAAACCATTCATCAACCGGTCCATAAATAGCTTGGGCTCTGTCAAAAGCCTCGGTTAAAGCGGAATATATCTTTTTAACTTTAGTTACTTTTTCTTTGTCGCCTGTTGCATGGTTTAAGTTTGGCAGGGTAAGTGCTGCAACAACGCCAATAATTCCAATTACGATTAAAGTCTCAGCTAAAGTAAAGGCTCTAAGGCACTGAGGCACTAGGGCACTAAGTTTTTCTATGAATTGTGAATAGTGAGTCGTGAACAGACCGTCATTGCGAGTGAAACGAAGCAATCCATTACAAGAGGCAGTAAGGCACTTAGGCACTAGGGCACTAAGAGGTTTAGTGGACTGTGAACACTGAACTTCTCCCTCTACCTGCGGGAGAGGGCTGGGGTGAGGGGTTAACCTCTTATTTACAAAATGGCTTAATAGTTGAAAGACATTTCTTAATGTCTTAGTGCCATAGTATCTTAGTGCCTTTAAATAATTAATAAATTTGTTTGATAGGTTGAAATCCTCACTACAAGCGGGTTTTACCCCCCCCCGAAATTAAATTTTTGTGCATATTATGCCT